>DATGDQ010000365.1:0-4155 GCA_035310785.1 Gemmatimonadaceae bacterium
GTGACTGCATCCGGCACACCGTCGCCGTTCGTGTCGACGGGCTTGAAGGTGGACGGATCGGTGCGCTGCATGAGCGAGTTGAAGAACGTACCCTGCGAGCCGAAATCGTAGCTGACGCCGATGTCCTCGATGTTCGTGCGATTGACCAGAATGATCTTCGCCTTGATCGAGACCTGCGGCGTGCGAACGTCGAGATCCTTCACGTAGTTCGAGATTTCCTGCAGACGCGACGCGACGTCCGTGACGAGCAGGCGGTTCGTTGCGGAGTCCGCGGAGACATCGCCGCGGATCTGGCAGTTCGTGGTGCTCGCCTGAGCACCCGCCGTTGCGCCCGGCGCGCATTCCTTGGAGAGCAGGCTCTTGACCGTCGGCACGAGCGTCGAGGCGCGCGCGTAGTTCACCGAGATGATCTGCGTGGTGAGCGGCTCGGACGCCTGCTGCTTCGCGATGTTCTCGTAGCTGTCGACGGCGATGATGCCGTCCTGATCTTCCTTGGCGGCGAGTCCCTGCGCCTGAAGAATTGCGCGAAGCGCGACGTCCCACGGCTGATCGCGAACTTCCGCCGAGACATTGCCGGTGACGCCCTTGCCGACGACGATGGTACGACCGGAGAAGACGGCGAACGCCGCGATCACGTCGCGAATGTCCGCATCCTGATAGGTGACGGTGATGCGTGGCTGAGCGGCCGAAGCCGCGAACTTGGTCTGCGTGACGGGAGCGACGCTCGCCTTGCGAACCGCCGGCTGCACGACTGCCATGTCGGGCGCGGCGTCGGCCGTGGCATCGCCGGCGGCGACGGCGCTCGTGATCTGCGGGGCAGCGCGCCAGGCGGTGAACGTCTGTCCCGCCGGTGCGTCGATCGCGACGTGCACTTCGTTTGCATTGCGGGTGACCGCGTACTTGTGATCGGCGTCGAGGTCGATCACCACCCGCACCGTATTCTCGCGGTACTGCGCGACGCGCAGGTTGGTCACGCCGCCGCGAGGCACGTGATCGTACATCCGCGTCGGCGAGTTCAGCCTGGCGCCCTTGAGATCGAGGACGACGCGCGACGGATCGGCCAGCGAGAAATCCTGAATGCTGACGGAGTTGTCGACCGCGATCACGACCTCGGCGCGTCCCGAAGCCGAGACGACAGCGAGCGACTTGACCTCACCGCTCTGCGTCTCGCCAGTCGTTGCGGCATGGGCAACGGGCGCGCGAGCCACCAGCGCAAGAACCGTCATCCCTACCAGCGTGCAGACTCGCCTCATTGCGTCCTCGCTCTCGTTGTATCGTTGAGTGCCAACACTTCCTGGAAGGTCGTGCCGATCGCTATCACGGTGAACGTCACCGACTTGGGTTGAATCGACGCTACGCGCATGCGGCCGAGCGTCTGCCCGACCTTGATGCGGTACTGCTCTTTCGTGGAGATGTCGCGCAGAATCGCGACGGAGCGGCCGGCGGGATCGTAGATCACGGTCACGAGCTTGAGATCGGAGACCGCGGGCCGAAGCTCGCCGGTCTTCATCAGCGACATGAACGGGTCGCGACGCCCATCGGCCGAATAGTTGAACGACTCTCGCGAGAGCGAGATCGCAGTCTTGCCCTCGGTCTTGTTTGCGGCCGGATCGAGCGCCGCAGCCTTGTCGTTGCGCGATGCGGCCGGCGAAGAGCCATTCGGAGAGGCGGTCGCCGCCTTTCCGGAAGCCTCGGCGCTGCTCGACTTCACGGAGCCCGACGAGCTGACGATCACACCCGACTTCTGCGGCGGGGCGGTCTGCGACGCGTGCTGCGCGATCGGCTGCGGCGACTGATCCGCGGTCATCGCGGACGTGTGCGCGTTGGTTGCGTCGACCGATCGCGTCGCCGCTTCCTTGGCCTTGTTGATGTTCGGGAACGCCTGGGCACGCGCCTGCCGCGACGACATCACCGCGAGGGTGAGTGCCGCGAAGGCTGCACCTCGAAGGAGCTGGCTCATGACTTCACTCCGCTCTTGCGCGGTGCGTCGAATGAAGGATCCGCGACGGGCGCCTTGGTGACGAAGGTCTGCAACTGGAACCGGGCCTCGATCGCGGCTTCGCCTTCCTTCTTGTGCGCCTGCACGGTCGCGGCGTTGTTCGGCAGCGCCAGCGCGACGTTCACCGGAAGCACGATGCGAGTGAGGTTCCCCACGTTCGCCAGGAACTCGGCGAGCTCGTGATAGCCACCCACCACGGACATCGTGTAGCGATACGTATCGTAGTTCTCGCCCTCGACCACGGGCTGTGGATCGACGGTCGCGACATCGAGACCGACGCGGCGGGCGGCGGTGGAGATCTGCTCGAGGAGCGAAGGCACTTCGTTGCCCGTAGGAACCAGGCTGCGAATGAGCATGAGGTTCTGCTGATACGCGGCGAGCTCGCGGCGAATCTCGTTCACGTTGCCCTTCGCCACTTCCATCTTCGCTTTCTGATTCATCGTGACCAGCGAGGCGACGTGCTGCTGACGAAGCTCGATGTCAGCGGCGTTCTTGGTGTACACGAAGTTCCAGTACGCGACGATAGCGACGATGGAAGCCACGCAGAGGAGCAGCAGCCCCTGCTCGCGCTGACCTTTGGGAAGTCCGGCCATCGCTACCTCACCGAGAGAGTTACGGGAACGGTCTTGATCGAGGACGGATCGGGCGTCTGGTACGCCGCCAGCAAGGCGAACTCCGTGACCTCCTTTCCGTCGACGAGAATGATCGTGGACTTCTCGAGCTGGACGTTCTCGATGAACGGCGACGCCTCGAGCACCTTCATGAATCGCGTGAGCGCCTGTATGTCGACGGTGTTGCCGACGACTCTGAACTGCACGCGAGGGACGCTCGTGCTGTCGACGGGCGGTGGCCCGGCTTTGGCACCCTTGGCTGGAGGCGCGGCCGGCGCCGGCGCGGCGGTGACGACGTTGGTCTGCACCATGGAGGTCACCCACGTGTACGGCGGCAGAGCGCGACTGACCTCATCCATGATGTGAGGCCAGACGAAGCGCTTGTCGTCGAACGATTTGATCAGGTTGACCTGAGCGACCACGGAGTCGCGCTGCGCCTGTGCCTTGCGCTGCTCGCGAATGACGCCGGAGTAGTTGATCGAATCCTGCGAGGCCTTCTGCAGCGCCTCGTTCACCGAAGAGCTCTGAGCGCGCTGATGCCAGAACATGCCGCCGATCACGAGCGTCGCCACCACGACGCTTGCGACGGCGCTGAGGAGGAGAGGATCGTTGACCTTCGAGACGATGCCCGATGCCATGCCGGCGAGATTGAAACCGGCACCGTTGCGATTGCGAGGCTTCTTCCCGGTTCCGGGGAGAAGATTGATTTCAATCATTGTCGCGTCCTTCGAGAGGAATCAAGCGACCTGGCGAAGCGCCAGTCCGATCGGGAGCATCAGCAGTGGGGCCACGTCGTCGATGACGAGCGAATCAAAAGCACCGTCACGTACACTCAAGCGCTGCAGTGGGTTGGCTTGCTCCACCGGAATACGAAGACGCGCGGAAAGCGCTTCGTTGAGACCCGGAACACGCGAGCCCCCACCGCAGGTGTACGTCGCTTTCAGCTTGTTGGAAGAGCGAGATGAGGACGCGAGAAATGCGGCGGCGCGTTCGATGCCCACGGCGATCTCTTCGCCACGGCTTTCGGTGATCGCCTGCAAGTGCGGCGAGCGATCATAGCCCTGCAGCAGTGCATCGGCCTCCTCGACACTGAGGCCGCGCTCGCGCTGCAGATCTTCGCGGAAGCGGCGGGTGCCGACCGCGATGTCACGCGTGAGGAGCGGCACGCCATCGTCGAGAATGTTGATGTTCGTGACTTCGTGTCCGATGTTCACGAGACAGACCACGCCATTCATCGCATCGGGATAGTTGATCTCGAACGCGTTGTGCAGCGCGAACGCATCCACGTCGACGATGGACGGGGCGACCTCGGCATCCGTGAGCAGACGGAGCTTGCCCTCGATGAGATCGCGCTTGGCGGCGACGAGCAGCACGCTCATCTCGAGGCCATCGGCGGCGGGATCGAGAATCTGAAAGTCGAGCTCGACCGATTCCATGTCGAAGGGAACGTGCTGCTCCGCTTCCCAGCGAATGAGCTCGCGCGCCTGTGCTTCCTTCACACGGTCGATCTGAATCTTCTTGATGATCACATCACGACCGCCGACG
>DATGDQ010000366.1:0-9738 GCA_035310785.1 Gemmatimonadaceae bacterium
GGGTACCCGAGACGCGCCGAAGCTCGGCCATCGCGTCGGCGAAGGTGAGCCCGTTGCGGTAGGGGCGCCTGCTCATCATTGCGTCGAAGGCGTCCGCAACCGCAATGATGCGAGCCTCCTGCGGAATCTCTTCGCCGCTGAGCTTGTCCGGCACACCCTTCCCGTCGATCCGCTCGTGATGCGAGCGCACGATGTGGAGCGCGACCGGATTGTCGCGGAGGAGGGGCTGGAGAATCTGCCAGCCAAGCACGGGGTGCGTCATGATGTGCTCGTACTCTTCCGTGGTGAGCGGCCCGGCCTTGCGCAACACTTCCTCCCGCACCCCGATCTTTCCGACGTCGTGGAGATGTCCACCGAGCTCGATTTGCGCAACGAGCGTAGCGTTCAGCTTCAGCGCGCGCGCGATCGCAACGCCGTACTGGCTCACGCGCACCGAGTGACCGCGCGTGTAGGGATCCTTCAACTCGAGCGCGTCCGCAAGAGACTGAATGCCAGCGAGGAAGAGCGTCTCCAGGCGCTCGGCCTGTGCCTTCACGAGTACTTCGAGTCGCTCCTGGTAGTCGCGATTGTCGGCGAGCAGGCGGCGCTTCTCGAGTGCCTGCGCGACGCGCGCGCGCACTTCCTCGAAGACGAACGGCTTGGTGATGTAGTCCATCGCACCGAGCGAAAGGCATGCGACGGCAACCTCGACCTCCGTCACGGCGGTTATCATCACGACCGCGACGTCCGGAAAGCGGATGCGCAGATTTCGCAGGAGCTCCTGCCCATCCATCTTCGGCATTCGCATGTCGGAGAGCACGAGTCCGACCCGTTCTTTCTCCAGAATCTCCAGCGCCTCGACGCCCGAGCCGGCTTCGAGGCAGTTGAAGCCGTCGCCTCGCATCAGCCGAACGAGTGCCTGGCGGAGACGCGGTTCATCATCGACGACGAGACAGCGACGGGAGATCGACGCATCGAGTGATCGAGCTCGGGACCCGTGCGAGGCGGTTTCTTCCTGCAGACGGTATGCGGTCACGCTATCTTGGTTGGGCGTAGCTACTGAGATGTGACGAGCCGTGCGCCATGGGCTCGCCGCTGCAACCTGAATTGCGAGCTCGCATGACACGCATATTCGATGACGATCGCGGCACCGGGTTCGGCACACGAGCCATTCACGCGGGCGAGCGCGAGGATCCGCTCGCCGGAGCGATCATGCCCCCGGTCTATCTCACGTCGACGTACGTGCAGGAGGGGCTCGGCGAGAACAAGGGCTATGAATACGCGCGAGGAAAGAATCCCACGCGCGAGGCGCTCGAGCGCACGATCGCGGCACTCGAGGGTGCGCAGCATGGATTCGCCTTCGCCAGCGGCATGGGATGCCTCGATTCGATCATGAAGCTCTTCCAGTCGGGTGACCACATCGTGTGCGGCGCGAATGTGTACGGCGGAACATTCCGTCTGTTCGACAAGCTGCTGCAGCATCTGGGGCTCAGCTTCTCGTACGTCGACACCACGGATCTGCAGCGCCTCGAGGACGCGTGCACGCCGCGCACCCGGGCGATACTCGTCGAGACGCCGACGAATCCGCTCATGCAGATCACGGATCTCTCGGCCGCGGCCGAGATCGCACACGCCCACGAGGCGCTGCTCATCGTCGACAACACGTTCGCGACGCCGTTCTTCCAGCAGCCGTTCTCGCACGGCGCGGACATCGTCTTTCACTCCGCCACGAAATACCTGAACGGGCACAGTGACGTCATCTGCGGCGTTGCGGCGGTGATCGATGATGACCTCGCGGCGCGGATGCAGTTCATCCACAACGCGGCGGGTGCGGTGGCGGGCCCCTTCGACTCGTGGCTCGTGCTGCGCGGGATCAAGACGCTGCATCTGCGCATGCCCGCGCACGACAGGAACGGACGCGCCGTCGCGGCCTACCTCGCCGAGCACGTGGGAGATGAGCGTGTGCTCTATCCGGGGCTCAAGAGCCACCCGCAGCACGCGCTGGCCTGCATGCAGATGCGCGGCATGGGCGGGATGGTGACCGTGGATGTGGGCACCAAGGAGCGTGCGAACCAGGTGCTCAAGAAAGTGCGAATCTTTTCGCTGGCGGAGTCGTTAGGAGGAGTCGAGAGCCTCATCAGCCATCCGGCGAGCATGACGCACGCGTCCGTTCCGCTGGAGCGCCGCGCGGAACTGGGATTGACGGAAGGAATGGTGCGGCTCTCATGCGGGGTGGAAGACACGAACGACCTGCTGCAGGACGTCGCGCAGGCGTTCGCCGGACTCTAACTGCGGAGCTGACGATGGCGGAGCGAATCGTACTCACCAATATCTCCTCGACTGCGTGGGAGCACCCCGCGGACAGGGCGGCGCTTCAGGCGCTGCGTGCCATTCCGGGATTCGATGAGGTGGTGCGCAAGGTGATGGGGCTGATCGGCGAACGCGGCGTTCGGCTCTTCTTCACTGCGGATGCGGTACGCGTCGGGCCTCGTCAACGTCCCAAGCTCGACGCCCTGTACACGGAGGTGCTGGAGACACTCGACTACCAGGGGACTCGCCCCGAGCTGTTCGTGTCTCAGACGCCGTTCGTGAACGCGATGGCCGTGGGCTTCGAGCGGCCGTTCATCGTGTTGAACAGCGGAGCGCTCGGGCTGCTCGACCGTGAAGAGCGGCGGGTGCTGATAGGCCACGAGCTCGGACACATCATGAGCGGCCACGCGACCTACACCACGATCGCGCTCATCCTGCTCAAGGCCGGCTTCTCGGCGATCCCCGGACTCGGGTTGATCGCGCTGCCGATTCAGCTCGCGCTTCTCGAGTGGTCGCGCAAGGCGGAGCTCAGCGCCGATCGTGCCGGGCTGCTCTCTTCGCAGGATCCGCGCGTGACGATGGGCATGTATCTGAAGTTCGCCGGCGGCGGAGCCGCGGACGACGAGACGAGCCTCGACGAGTTTCTGGTGCAGGCGGAGGAATACGAGATCGGCGGACACGCCATCGATGGAGTGTTGAAGGTGCTCAACCTGCTCTTCCGCTCGCACCCATTCAACACTGCGCGTGCCGCTGAGCTGCAGCATTGGCAGAAGTCGGGCGCCTATGATCGCATTCTGGGCGGCGATTATCCGCGACGCGGCGACAACGACCGCCCGCTCGGCGAAGACGTCGCGGACGCGAGCGATTATTACGCCGAGCAATCGCGGCGGGCGGCGGCGAGCGTCGGAGACGTGCTCACGCGTGCGCGGGACGCCTTCAACACGGCGTTTCGAGGACCGGGTAACGGCAGCAGTGGCTCCAGCGGAGGACCTCCGCCCGCATGAGGGCACTGATCGTCGGCGGCGGCGGGCGCGAGCATGCGCTCGCCTGGAAGCTCGGCAAGGATCAACCATCACTCGAGATCATCGCCGCACCGGGCAATCCCGGCATCGCCGCGCTCGGCCGCTGCGTGCCGGTCAGCTCCGACGACATCCCCGGAATCGTGCGGCTGGCCGGGAACGAGCGGCCGCAGCTCGTCGTGATCGGCCCCGAAGCGCCACTGGCGGCGGGGCTGGCGGATTCGCTTCGAGCCGCCGGGCATCCGGTGTTCGGACCGTCTCGCGCGGCGACGCGCATCGAGTCCTCGAAGGCCTTCGCCAAGGCGCTCATGCGGGAGGCGGGCGTTCCGACGGCGCGCGCGGTCCGGTGCGACGACGTGGCGTCCGCGAAGCGTGCGGCGCGCGACTTCGGCGCGCCGGTGGTGATCAAGGCGTCGGGGCTTGCCGCGGGAAAGGGCGTGATCGTGTGCGAGACGATGACCGACGCGGATGCGGCCATTGATGCGATGCTCACTGACGACAGTTTCGGAGCAGCGGGGCGCGAGGTGCTCGTGGAGGAGTTCATGGAGGGCGAGGAGCTGTCTCTCTTCGCGATCACCGACGGAACGACCGTGCTCCCGATGCTTCCGGCGCAGGACCACAAGCGCCTGCTGGAGGGCGATCGGGGGCCCAACACGGGCGGAATGGGCGCCTACGCCCCGGTGTCGCTCGGAACGAGGGCTCTCGTCTCGGACGCCGTCGATCGGGTGTTCGTGCCGACCCTGGACGCGTTGCGCGTGGCGGGAGCACCGTTCAGCGGTCTGCTCTACGCGGGGCTCATGCTCACGTCCCAGGGGCCCAAGGTCGTGGAGTTCAACGCGCGTTTTGGAGATCCGGAGACGGAGGCGATCCTTCCGCTGCTCGAGAGCAGCCTGCTGGATCCACTGCTCGCGGTGGCGCATGGGAGCGGCTTGGCTGGGCACGATCTCAGATGGTCGGGCGCGCATGCAGTAACCACCGTAGTGGCGGCTGCCGGTTATCCAGACGAGCCGCGCAGGGGAACACCCATCAGGCTGCCCCGCGAGCAGCCCAACGTGCTCGTATTTCACGCTGGAACTGGTGAAGGAGCGGCAGGAGAGCTGGTTACTACGGGCGGACGGGTGTTCGCAGTCACGGCGGTCGCGCCCACGCTCGCCCTCGCCCGGAGCGAAAGCGCACGCGTCGCGGGCGAGATCGAGCTCGATGGCAAACAGCTCCGGCGCGACATCGCCTGGCGAGAGCAGGAGCGAAGTGCCGGAGCTCCCCGAGACTGAGACGATCGCGCGCGATCTCGATCGCGCGGTCTCCGGTGCCGCCATCTCCGCCGTCCAGGTGCGTCGACCGGACGTTCTTCGCGACACGACTGCCACGGCACTGTCGCGACGCGTCGTCGGCGCACGCATCGAGCGGAGCTATCGGCGCGCCAAGGCTGTGGTCATCGTGCTCGACACGACGGATCGGATCGTCGTCCAGCCGCGTTTCACCGGAGCGCTCCTCGTCGACGACGGCACCCTTCCGGCCGAGTCGCTCACCTACATTGCCGTCTCCTTCAAGCTCCAGGACGGACGAAGCCTCGTCTATCGCGACGTTCGGCGGCTCGGTACCCTCGCGCTCATGTCGCCAGCGCGCTTCGCGAAATTCGACGCCGTCCTCGGGCCCGAACCGCTTGACCCGACGTTCACGCCTCTCCATCTATCGGGAATTCTTCGGGAATCCAGACAGGCGGTGAAGAGGTTGTTGATGGATCAGCGGCGCGTAGCAGGGGTGGGCAACATTTACGCGAACGAGGCGCTCTGGCGTGCGGGCATCGATCCCTCGCGCGCCTCACGTACGATCACCGAGGCCGAGTCGGGCGCTTTGCACGCGGGACTGACCGGGGTGCTGCGCGAGGCGATCGAGGCGCGAGGCACGAGCTTTCGCGACTATCGCGACGCGTCCGGCGCTCGTGGCGGCTTCTCCGCGCTTCTCGCCGTGTACGGACGCGGCGGGCTTCCCTGTCCGCGCTGCGGCGCCTCACTCGTCGACACGAACGCGATCGATGGACGCACCACCGTGTTCTGCGCGTGGTGCCAGCGGTGAGCCGCAAGTCGCTGCGCCGTCCCAAGACGCCCGACGACCAGCTCGCACTCATGCGCGCGAGCGTGCGCGCCGAGTGCAAGGATCGTCCCGGCATCTACCGCATGCACTCGGCCGACGGCGAAGTCGTCTACGTCGGCAAGTCGAAGCGGATCCGCACGCGGCTGCTCAGTTACTTCCGGTGCTCCTTTCCCGAAGACAAGGGCGCGCGAATCCTTCGCGACGCCGCGCGCATCGATTGGGAGTACGCGCCAAGCGAGTTCGCGGCGCTGCTGCTCGAGCTGCAGCAGATCAAGCGGCTGCGTCCGCGATTCAACGTCGCGATGAAGCGCGATGACCGGAACTTCGTGTTCATCAAGGTCGCGAAGAGTCCGGCGCCGAAGCTCATGGTGGTGCGAGGCGCCAGCGACGATAGCGCGCCTCACTACGGGCCTTTCCAGGGCGCGCAGGCGGTGAACGATGCCGTGCGCGAGCTGCACGATGTGCTCTCGTTGCGCGACTGCGCGCTGGACACGCGCATGCATTTCGCCGATCAGCGAGAGCTCTTCCAGATCGCGCGCACACCCGGCTGCATTCGCTACGAGGTCAAGAAGTGTCTCGGGCCGTGCGTTGGCGGATGCACGCAGAACGAATATCTCCAGCGCGTCGCGCTCGCGCGCTCGTTTCTCGACGGACATGACGATGGGCCGATCGCGACACTCCGAAACGAGATGGAAGCCGCAAGCGACAGGCTGGAGTTCGAGCGCGCGGCGTCGATGCGCGACAAGCTGCAGCGGCTCGAGGCGCTCAAGCAGCAGTTCCTGCGGTTCCGCTTCGCCGTCGAGACGCTGTCGTTCATCTACACGGTACCGGGCTATGGCGGCGAAGATCGCGTCTATCTGATCCGGCGCGGGCGCGTGCGTGCCGAGGACATTCCGCCGCAGGCAGAGCGCGACCACAGACGTCTCGCGCATCTCACGCAGGCTGTCTACGGTACGGTGGAGCGGGAGACGTCGCAGATCCCGACACACGAGATCGACGAGCTGCTTCTGCTCTCATCGTGGTTTCGTCGCTTTCCCGGCGAGCTCGCCCGCACGGTGCGCGCGGCAGACTTCGGGCTCGAGCCCGTCACCGGTGTCGCCGCGCGCGCGGCCAGAATGTATCCTTCGATCCCCGATCAGCGCGCCGCCATCAGCGCGTAACGGCTGGCCCTGCTCAGGGGCTCGCGGTCGACTCGCTCTCGGACACGCCGAACGGCAGCACGATCTCGATCGGAGCGGGCACCTTCACACCGTCGAACTCCGCCGGCACGAAGCGCATCTGCGCGACCGACGTCATGGCGGCCTCCACGTAGCGCTCATCGCTGGCGTCTTCTACCTGCGCCGTCGCCGTGTCCACGCGTCCGGCTGGCGTCACCACACCGTGCAGCACGACTCTGCGCGGATGACCCGCCGCCCACGCCGGCTCACGGCGTGTGGGGTTGTCGGGGAACGCGACCGCAGGACAGCGCACGTGCGATGCGACGAACGGCGATCCGTCTTCGTGCAGGCCGAACGTGATGAGCACGTGCAGTGTATCGGGCATGCCCGCCGGCGCCGCCACGCGATCGGGATCGTTGTTCGCGATCGCGAGCGCGTCATCGATGCTCATGTCGAGCTCCCGCCGCTCGGACCTCACGATCGGGATCCGATTCGCGAACGTTCCGTTGCGCATGAGAAGCGCCCCGTACATCGCGTTGCGTGGTGGATCGCCGGCGCGGAGTCCTACTCGACGGGCGATGATCTCCGAAAGCATGGCGAGGTACTCGGCGCCCTGCGCCGGCAGTGCGCGATCGTCGATCGATGCGACCTCCACTCCCTCGGACACGAGCTTGTCACACGCGCGTGCGACGGTCACACCGCTGGGCAGCGTGACGTTCTGCGCGAGCGCCTGCTGGGACAGGACGCGCGCCGGGAGCACGCATGGCAGGAGAGCGAAGAGGGTCAGGGCTCGCCGCATCAAGTCCTCGTGAAATCGAGATCCGCCCTAGACGGGCAACGATACGATCTCCACCTCGGCCGTCCCGTCGCGAATCGTCAGGCGCGCGACGCTCGGCATCAGATGGAAGCGGCGCGGACCTGCCGCACCCGGGTTGATGACGAGTCGACCCTCTCGGCGCGTAACCGATTGCTTGTGAGTGTGGCCGTACACGAGAACATCTGCAGCAAAGCGTTCCAGCAGCGCGTCCGCAGTGAGTCGTCCTGACTCGTGACCGTGCTGCACCTGTATCGTTACGCCGCCGATCTCACGCACGATACGCGACTCGAGACGCGGATTGCCAGGCGCATCGGTGTTGCCGTACACCGCCTGAACCGGTGCGATCAGAGAAAGCTCATCGAGGATCTCGTCGCCGCCGACGTCGCCCGCATGAAGAATCAGCTCCACACCGTGAAATGCCTCGTGCACGCCGGCACGCAGAAGTCCGTGCGTGTCCGCGATCAACCCGATGACGTGAACGCCGTCAGCCTTCCCCATCGGGCTCCGAGCCCCATCGCTTTCCGAGCGTGTGCTCGACTGCGAGGTGGTCGAGCACGCGCGCCACCACGAAGTCGACGAGATCGGGAATGCCGCGCGGGTGATTGTAGAATCCCGGCGCCGCCGGAAGCACCACGGCTCCGGCGCGCGTGACTCGCAGCATGTTCTCCAGGTGAATCACCGACAGCGGGGTCTCGCGCGCAACGAGGACGAGCGGGCGCCGCTCCTTGAGCGTCACGTCGCCTGCGCGCTCGACGAGCGAACGTGACGTTCCTGCCGCAATCGCTGCGAGCGTGCCCATCGAGCACGGACAGATCACCATCCCCCGCGTGCGCGCCGAGCCGGATGCGGGCGCCGCCCCGCGATCTTCGGGATCGAAGAGCGTGACGTGCTCGTCCCACCCCGCCCGGTGCGTGCGATCACGCAGCTCCTGTGGCGAGCCGATTCCCGACTCCATCTGCAGCAGGCGCCAGCCGTGCGAGGAGATCATCAGCCACACACGCTCCTCCGCGCGAACGAGTGCCTCGAGAAGGCGCACGGCGTACGGCGCACCCGATGCCCCCGTGATCGCGATCACGATCGGCGCACGCGGGCTCATCGCGCGAGCACCCGTCCGGCGAGCACGAAGCAGAAGAACGTCACGCTCAGTACCCCGTTCATCGTGAAGAACGCGGCGTCGAGGCGCGAGAGATCCGCGGGGCGCACGAGGGAGTGCTCGTACATCAGCAGCAGCGCGACGACGCACACACCGGCCCAGTAGAACGCCCCCGCACCGATTCCGATTCCGGCGAGGGTGAGCATGGCCACGGTCGCGAGGTGCAGCACCCGCGCGATCGCGATTGCGGGCCCGGTGCCGTAGCGAGCCGGAAGCGAATGCAGCCCCTGGGCGCGATCGAACTCGATGTCCTGCAGCGCGTAGAAGATGTCGAAGCCGCCACCCCAGCTCATCACCGCAGCGGCGAGCGCGATGAGCACCCACCACGGCCTGCTCCACTCGCCGGTGACGGCGAGATAGCCGCCGACGGGCGCGATCGACATTCCGACGCCCAGCGCGAGGTGCGCAAAGCGGGTGAAGCGCTTGGTGTAGCTGTAGAAGAGCACCCAACCGAGGGCGATCGGTGAGAGCGCGAAACAGAGCGGGTTGAGCATCCACGCAGCCGCGATGAAGATCGCACACGCACAGAACACGGCGAGTGACGCTTCGCGCACGCTCATCGCTCCGCTCGGCAGCTCGCGTGCGGCGGTGCGCGGATTCAACGCATCGATGTCACGGTCGGCAATGCGGTTGAAGCCCATGGCTGCAAAGCGTGCCGCTGTGAAGGCGATGGCGACCCACACGATGTCGAGCAGCGACACTCGCTTGACATAACTGGCTATCGTCACGCCAACCAGTGCGAAGGGCAGCGCGAACAGCGTATGCGGCAACTTCACGAAGTTCGCGTAGCGCACGAACCTCGACTTTCCCTCGAACGTCTGCCCTTCCCGCGCCCGCACGAGTCCCGGTTCGCTCATGTGGCCAGCCCCAGCTGCGCCCACATGGCATCGACCCGCGCCTTCGTCGCCGCGTCCATCTCGATCACCTTCGGCCACTCGCGCGCGAAGCCCTCCTCCGGAAACTTCTTCGTCGCGTCGATGCCCATCTTCGATCCGTACGTGAACGCGCGACTCGAATGGTCCAGCACATCCATCGGCCCCATCGTGAACCGCGTGTCGCGCTCCGGATCGATGTTGTTGAGCGCCACCCACCACGCCTCACGCACGTCGCGCACGTTCACCCACTTGTCCACGATCACGAGCACCTTCGCGAGCGACATCAGCCCCTGTCCCCACATCGCGTTCATCACCTTGTACGCCTGGCCGGGAT
>DATGDQ010000367.1:0-2899 GCA_035310785.1 Gemmatimonadaceae bacterium
AGCGGCGAGAAGATGGGTGGTACGTGGTCGACATGGGATCGACGAACGGTACGTATGTTGGCGGACGACGGATCGAGGGCGAGTCCCCGCTGACAGGCGCTCCGGACGTGCGTTTTGGCGGTGCCAAGTTCATCTTTCGGGTGCCCGAGGGTGCGGAGGCCGGGAACGGCAGCCGGACGCGAGCGATCGCGTCGGTCAAAGTCGATGCACGAAGGGTGGCCGAAGAGGGGAAGACTCCGGAGGCGTCGCATCCGGGGCAGCGTGAGGCGCCGAAAGTCGCAGGCGCGGCGCCTGCGACAAGGACGTCTCGATGGCTGATCGTGCTCCTGTTCTTCCTGGTTCTGATGCTGGCAGCGGCCGGTGTTTTCATTCTGATTAAAGGTCAATAGTGCAGCTCGAGGTCGGTCAGGGAACGCACACCGGGATGGTCCGCTCCGGAAACGAGGACAGCTTCTTCGCTGACCCTCCTGCAGGACTGTTCGTGGTCGCCGATGGCATGGGTGGGCATGCGGCGGGAGAGATCGCGAGCGACATGGCGGTGCGAATCGTCTCCGATGAGCTGCGCGTGGTGCGCGACATCACGAGCGAAGACGTGCCTGGCAAGGTGTCCGGCGCCTTGAAGCGTGCGAATCAGGAGATCTACGAGCGCACGCTCACCGAGGTCGACAAACAGGGCATGGGCACGACGGCATCGGTGCTGATCGTAGGACAGGATCGATATCTGATCGGACAGGTCGGCGATTCGCGCATCTATCTGCTGCGAGATGGGAAGTTGACGCAGCTCACGAAGGATCACTCGTACGTGCAGGAGCAGGTGGACGCGGGATTCCTGACGCCGGAGCAGGCGCGCTACCATCCCTACAGCAACGTCATCACTCGGTGTGTGGGCGCGGGCTCGGATGTGGAGCCGGACACGTACACGGGTGAGCTGAAGCGCGGCGACACCTTTCTCGTCGCGAGCGACGGGCTGACGGGGATGGTGGATGACCGGCGGCTGCACCACCTGCTCTCGTCGCGCGCGACGGCGCAGCGCGTGGTGGAGGCGCTCATCTCGGAGGCGAACGGGCGCGGTGGGCTCGACAACATCACGGCGATCGTCGTGCGCATCATCGCGACGGATGCGGATCTGGCCGCGCAGAAGTCAGGAGTCGCTGCGGCGTCGTAGCATGGCCGACGAGACGGTGGGCTCGCTCGCCGAGCTGTATCTGGGAAACCTGCTGTACGCGCTGGAGCTGGCATCGCTGAGTCTCGAGCAGCAGGAGAAGCAGGCGGATGCGGCCTTCTATCGCGGAATCGCGAGGAAGCTGGCGGAGGCGCGAGGGCGGGAGGTGGAAGGGGCGCGACCATGAGTGCGCCGCCCGGTGGGCTCGCCGAGATACTTCCGCACTTGCGCCCGAACCGCCATTCAGATCCGGGCGATTCGTGCGGAGACGGAGCACCCGCTACGCGCTCAGTGCATCAATGAGCGGGCGTCCAGCCCAAAATCCGTCTTGACTCGATCGAACCACGCGTCGTCATCGAGCGCACCGAAATCCACCCAGGCTTCGTCGGTCATTCCGCGTCGCCAGCGAAGGAACGGCGTCGCATCCGGACCCACCGGGTGTCTCAGCTGCCACGTCTCGCTCTCGACGATTTCCAGCACCTTGTCCGCAACCAGCGATGCCGGCGCGGGATTCGCCAGCGCGGCGGCGAACAGCGCGGCGTTTCGACGCCTCTGTGGATAGGACGAAGGAGCGTCTGCCGTTCCGATGCTGCGCGCCATCTTCGTGTCGATGATCCCCGGCTCGACGATTGCCACTCGAATTCCGAACGGCTTCACCTCCTGCGCGAGACACTCGCTGAGCGCCTCGAGCGCATACTTCGATGCCGTGTACGACGCCATGGGCGACATGGCAATGTGTCCCGCGACGGACGCGATATTGATGATGCATCCGCTGCGCCGCTCGCGCATCGCCGGAACGACGGCCTGGATACATCGAATGACCCCGAAGTAGTTCGTCTCCATCACCGCACGAAAGGACGCCAGCGGCAATTCCTCGACGGAACCCATTCGCTCGATACCCGCATTGTTCACGAGCACGTCGATTGGCCCGGCCCTCTGCTGAACCTCAGCGACCGCAGCCGCGACCGATGCATCGGAGTCGACATCCATCGTCAACACTGTGATCGGCAATCGTTCGCGCACGGCGATGTTCGCGAGCTCGGGAGCTCCGGCCGGATTACGCATGGCCGCGGCGACCACGTGGCCTGCGCGGCCGAAGGCAAGCGCGGTCGCCAAGCCGATGCCCGTGCTAGAACCGGTGATCAGAACGTTGGCCATGGGAGCTCCGCTGTGGAGGACGCGCACGTTGGGGCTCTCGTCGATGCGCCCGCCAAGACGAGAGCATGCGCGAAGCTATCGCCTGTGGCTCCCCGGCGCCATGAGCGGATCGCCCGCTATGCCCTGAGCAACTCCTCCATCAACCCCTTCGGCACTTTCGTTCCTTCCGTCGCGAACACCCGCATCACGCGGGTGGACTCGTACAGCTCCTGGGCCAGGAGAGGGAGGTTGATCGCCGCGGGCCACCCGCTCGCACCCAGGCGCCGCACCTCGCCGCCCTTCATGCGCACCGGGAGATCGAGCCCCAGCATCCGCGGCTTCTCGGGATAGTCGAGCAGCACATCGCCCGGCGCGACGCCGAGCTCGCGCGCGAGCGCATCCTCGGCCTCGATCACGCGCGAGCGCTCGCCCGCGATCCAGTCCCCCTGTCCCGCCCCGAGCTCGGCCGCCGAGCACTCGAAGGCGCGCTTGTGCAGGCGCCGGTTACGCAGGCCGTGCAGGAGCGAGGACGGCGCGCGCTCCTCGAGTCGATGCAGGAGCCCTTCATCCGTAAAGCCGGCAAGCTCGCGCTCCTCGATC
>DATGDQ010000368.1:0-14786 GCA_035310785.1 Gemmatimonadaceae bacterium
CGATTGCCTCCCATCGAGATCCGTCCGCGTCGGGCAACAGAGCTCGTCGATGCCAGCTTCCAGCTGCTCCGCCGCTACTACCCGCAGTTCGTCACCGTGAGCGCCATCGCGATGGCGCCCGGCGTCCTCCTCCGCATCGTCATGCGCGAGGAGATGAGCGATCCGCAGCGAATGGCGGCGAATCCCGGTCCGCTCATCATGGTCGGCCTGGTGGCTGCCCTGTGCGTGGCGGTGTGTGACGCGGTGCTCACCATCGCGGTCTCGGACGGGTATCTCACGGGCGCGGTCGATCTCAACCGCGCCTTCAGTGCCGGGATGCGGAGGATCATCTCCGTTCTGCTCGCTGCCTTCTTTCGCGGGCTGCTGGTGGGCGTCGCGGTCGGACTGATCGCAATCGCGGCCGCATTCGTGACGGTTCTGAAGACGCCGATCATCTTCGTGGTGATCGTGCCGGTGGCCATCTGGGCCGTTGTCTACGTCATCCTCCGCACCTTCGCGATCATCGCCGTCGTCGTGCTCGAGAATACCGGCCCCAACGTGGCGATGGGCCGCACCCTCCAGCTGACCCGGAGCTGCGCTGCGCACATCTTCTTCTCCCTCGGCCTCGCGTTCTTCCTGTATTTCGTCTTCTCGGGAATCATCTCTGCACTCGGCGTCACGCTGCTCACGCCGAGCACCGCGGGGATCATTGGCGCGGTGTTGATCATCCCGATCTATCCGTTGCTGACGGTCGTCTCGACGATGCTCTACTACGATCTGCGAATTCGGAAGGAAGGGTTCGATCTCGAGATCATGGCGCGCGAGCTGGGCACCGCGCCCGCACCGCTTCCGGCGACTTAGGCGCGGCTCACTCGCGCAAGGAGCGCGGCTCGCGTCTCGCGCCGTCGGCAACACCACCCGATACCACGAAGGCCATGAGGTCCGCGCTCTCGCCTGCCAGTCGCTCGACCTGCTGCGCGGGGACGAGCAGCAGATGTCCCGCGAAGGCGTATGCCTGCGGTACGTAGACGCCGACGTAGCCCGGAATGCCGAGAATTTCCAGCGACTCGCGCGTGACGAATCCGATGACCTTCACACCGCTCTCCGGGATCAGCGAGACGGTGACCGGGATGTCGAAGCGCCGCTTTTCCCCCACGAACGCGTTGAGCAGATCGCGCGTGGACGAATACACGAGGCGCACGAACGGAAGCTTCTCGATGCTGCTCTCGATCACCGATACGATCCCCGCGGTCACCAACGTCGACGCGACGAGGCCGATCAGCGTGATCGTGACGATCGTGACGATGAATCCCGCACCGGGAATCGGGAGGTGAAGCAGTCCATCGATGCGCTGGAAGAGTGCCCAGCACACCCACAGCGTGACGGCAACCGGAGCGGTGACGACGAGGCCGCGCAGAAAGTACGCAATCAGCTTTCGCATGGCCTTAGAATGGGTGTGCGGGCGCAGCGGCGCCAGCGGAGTCGCGTCGACCCGCGGTAAGTTTGGGCCGTGGCCAACTCGACACCATCACACGCAGTCGCGCCGCGCGCCTTCTGGCAGCGCACCGCCGTGCGCCATCTCAAGCGCGCCGATCCCGTACTCGCCAGCATCATCGAGCGCGTGGGTCCTTCTCGATTCGCTCGTCCCACGAAAGGGTCGCACCTGGATGCGCTCGTGCGCTCGATCGTGTCGCAGCAGCTGTCGACGAGCGCGGCGGCGACCATCTACTCGCGACTGATCGCGCTGGTCGGCGTTCCGGAGCCGGGCCCAGAGCACTGGCTCGCACTCGACGATCCGGATCTGCGCGCCGCCGGGCTCTCTCGCCAGAAGATCGCGTACGTCCGCGACCTCGCTCGACACGTGCAGGACGGCGCGCTTCCGATGGCTAGGTTGCACGAGATGGCGGATGACGCGGTGATAGAGTCGCTCACCGCGGTGAAGGGCATCGGCGTCTGGACTGCGCAGATGTTCCTCATGTTCCGGCTGGGTCGGCCCGATATTCTCCCCGTTCTCGATCTCGGCATCCGCAACGCGTTCCGTCGCGCCTATCGGCTTCGCAAGGAGCCGACGGCCAAGCGTATGCACTCGATCGCGAAGCCCTGGGCCCCGTATCGCTCGGTCGCGTCGTGGTACCTCTGGCAGAGTCTCGAGCTCCCCCCGCCCGAGACCAGATCGAATGGCCGCTAAGCCGCGGGCGCGATCGCCGCGAGGTGCGCCCTCGAAGCCGACGCCGCGCGCCGAACGCTTCGAGCTCTTCGCAATCTGCGCACCGGGGCTGGAGAACGTGCTCGAAACGGAAATGCGGTCGCTCGGCCTCGACGTCGGCAAGCGTGACATCGGTGGCGTTGCGTTCGCCGGAGGCTCGAGCGCCCTGTTTCGCTCGAATCTCTGGCTGCGCACCGCCACGCGCGTGGTGGCGCGCGTGGGCGAGTTCCATGCGCGCCTCTTCGATGAGCTCGAGCGGCACTCGCGGAAGCTTGCGTGGAGCCGCTTCATCGCCAGTGGCCAGCCCGTACGTCTCCGCGTGTCCACGAGCAAGTCGCGGCTGTATCACACCGGCGCGGTCGCGCAGCGCATCGCCGAAGCGATGGAGAAGTCGACCGGCATCGCACCCACCGTCACGAGCGGCGGCGACGAGGACGAGGAGGGGGGTGAGACGCCGCTCGTGATCGTCCGGCTCTTTCGCGACCAGTGCACGGTGAGCATCGATACGTCCGGTGCGCTGCTGCACCGGCGCGGATATCGTCTCGCCACCGCCAAGGCGCCGCTGCGTGAGACACTCGGGGCCGCGCTCCTGCTCGCGGGCGAGTGGGACCCGCGGACGACGCTGCTCGATCCGCTGTGCGGTGCGGGCACGATTCCCATCGAGGGGGCGCTGATCGCGCGCCGTATTCCGCCAGGGCTCCTGCGGGGCTTCGCGTTCATGCGCTGGCCGAGCTTTCACGAGCCCACGTGGAAGAAGGTGCTCGACGAGGCGCGCGAGCAGATGCTCTCGTCTGCGCCCGCGCCTATCCTCGGATCCGATCGCGACGCCGGCGCGATCGCTGCCTCGCGCGAGAACGCGGAGCGCGCGGGCGTAGCGGCGGACATCGTGTTCGAGGAGAAGGCGATTTCGCGTATTGCGCCGCCGGCAGGTGTGCCGCCGGGCGCCATCGTGACGAACCCGCCGTATGGCGTGCGCGTGGGCGACCGGGACGCGCTTCGGAATCTCTATGCGCAGCTGGGAAAGATTGCGCGGGAGCGATTCACGGGGTGGACGCTGGTCGTGCTCTCCGCCGATCCGCGGCTCGATAGCCAGATCGGCGGAGCGACCGAGCCGGTCCTGAGCACGAAGAACGGCGGCATCGCCGTTCGTGCGATGCGCTCGACTACTTGATGAGCCCCATCCAGCTCGCGATCAGCGCGATCGCGGAGCCGGACATGATCACCGCGGCGACGGTGCCGAAGACGTTGAGCGTTCGGCCATTTCGAAAGCTGCCCATCACCTTCGAATTGTTGCAGATGACCAGGACGATGATGATGAGCGGTGGTGCGAGAATGCCGTTGACTACCGCGGACCAGAGCAGCAGGCGTATCGGGTCGATCGGCGAAAAGCTGAGCGCGACGCCGATCAGCATCGAGGCGGCGATCACGAAGTAGAAGTTGCGCGCCTGGTGCGGCTGCGTGTCCATGCCGCGTCGCCACGCGGCCGCCTCCGCCACCGCATACGCGGCCGATCCCGCGAGCACGGGAACCCCGAGCAGCCCCGTGCCGACGATGCCCATCGTGAAGAGAAGCGCCGCGAGCTTCCCTGCCAGCGGCTCGAGCGCCCTTGCAGCCTCCGCGGCCGTCTGCACCTGCGTGTCCCCGTGCGCGTGAAGCGTTGCGCCAGCCGTGAGGATGATGAAATACATCACGATGTTCGAGATGATCATCCCCGTGACCACATCCGTGCGCGCGCTGCGGAGCTCGCGCTCGAGTGCGCGTCGCGGGCGACTGCCGAGCTCGTGATTCAGCGCCTCGTCGGCCTCGACCTCCTGCGCCGCCTGCCAGAAGAACAGATAGGGACTGATGGTCGTGCCGAAGATCGCGACGAATGTGAAGAGATATTCCTTCGTGAACGAGATCTGCGGCACGAGCGTGCCCTTCGCCACTGCGCTCCACGACGGCTTCGCGAGAAATGCGGCAATGACGTACGCGAACAGCACCAGCGTCAGCCACTTGAAGATCCTGAGCAGCGATTCGTACGAGCCGAACATCAGAAACAGCAGGATCACGACCGCGAACACCGGAACGAACCACGTGTGCTTGATGTGTGTCAGCAGCTCGGCGCCGGCACCCATTCCGGAGAGGTCCGCAGCGATGTTGATGGTATTGCCGACAACGAGGAGACTGCACGCGAACCAGAGGAGCCATGGTGGATAGTGCTTCCGGAGCACCGAGGCGAGGCCCCGGCGCGTGACGAGCCCCAGCCTCGCGCACATGAGCTGAACGGCCACCATGAGGGGAAAGCTGAGCAGCGCCGTCCAGAGCAGGCCGTAGCCGAAGGCAGCGCCGGCCTGCGAGTACGTCGAGATCCCGGAGGGATCATCATCGGCTGCCCCGGTGATGAGTCCCGGCCCCAGATCCCTCAGAAAGGCTACGATGCCCCGGTCGTTCGGCTCGGACGAAAGGCGGGGAGGCCGGCGACGCCGCCGGCGCTCCTCATTTTCGGAAGACATCATGCGTCGCGGGGCATCGCGCGCTGGAATCGCTGTGTCACGTGATCATCAACGCTCGAGCTCCTGATCCACTGGCCCATGTCGCTTTCCATCCGGAAGGAACATCGAGAGAAAGAAGCTCACGATCCCGATCACGATGGCTCCCCAGAACGCCGGCCAGAAGCCGGCAACGTGAAAATCAAAGCCGAACCTCGACGAGAGCGCGCTCGTGAGCATGAGCATCACGGCATTCAGGACGAAGGTGAACAGTCCGAGCGTGACGATGAGCAAGGGAAAGGCGAGAAACGATAGCACCGGCCGGACGAATGAGTTGAGAATGCCGAAGACTAGTGCAACGCCGGCCAGTCCGAGCCAGTTGCCATGGAAGGTGATTCCGGAGACCAAACGAGTGGCGGCCCACAGCGCGATTGCCGTGACCACGATGCGCATCAGGAATCTCATGTCGCCTCCATTGGGGAAGACTGCGGCAAATCGTCGGCCAGACCCCGCATGCTGCGCAGCTCGGGCCACGCGATCGCGACGGCGATCACGACGAGCACCGTCACGATTCCGCCTCCGATCACCGATACGATCGGGCCGAACAACGCTGCGCTCGCACCGGATTCGAAGCCACCGAGCTCGTTCGAGGTGTCTATGAATACGCTGTTGACCGCCGACACGCGACCGCGCATCTCGTCGGGAGTGCGGAGCTGCACCAGCGTCTGGCGAACGACGACGCTGATCATGTCCAGCCCTCCCGCGAGCACGAGCATCAGGAGCGAGAGCGGAAAGGCACGCGAGAGTCCGAACACAATGGTCGCGACACCGAAGCCTGCCACCGCCCACAGCAGCGACTTACCCGCGCGGCGCATCGGCGGGCGGCCGAGCATGAGCGCGGCGACGATCACCGCGCCGATCGAGGGCGCGGCGCGCAACCATCCGAAGCCATCCGGACCCACGTGCAGGATGTCCTTGGCGTAGATCGGAAGCAGTGTCGTCGCTCCCCCAAAGAGTACCGCGAACAGGTCGAGCGTGATGGCCGCGAGTATGACCTTCGTCTGCCAGACGAAGTGCACCCCGCCCAACAGCGAGCGAATCGTGACCGCCCTCGGCGCACGCACCACCTGTTGTCCCCGTATTTGCGTCAGACGGACCACGAACACGAGCATCAGCGCCGCGTCGATCAGGTAGACCACTCCCGCGTGATGCCGCCATGCGATGATGAGGCCGCCCAGGGCGGGTCCGACCACGCTGGCGAGCTGCCAGCCGACGCTGTTCCACGTCACCGCATTCGCGAACTTCTCCGGCGGCACGAGCTGTGGCAGCAGCGCAGCGACCGCGGGCCGATGAAAGGCCAGCGCCACGCCGATGATGAACAGCGTGAGGTAGATGAGCGGAACCGGCGCAACGGTGAACGAGATCGCGGCGAGCGCAAGCGATCCCGCGATGAGCAGAAGCAACGACAGCATGGCCACCCGCTTCCGGTCGAAGCGATCGGCAACGTGCCCGGCGGGAAGTGCGAGCAGGATGATCGGCACCACCTGCACGAGTCCGACGAAGCCGAGTGCGAGCGCGCGATTCGTGCGCTCGTACAGCTCCCATCCGATGGCGACATCGATCATTTGCGAGCCCATGCTCGCGGCCAATCGCCCCGTGAGAAAGAAGCGGTAGTCGGAGTGCCGGAGCGCCGCGTACGGATCCCGCCTTGCCGCCTCAGTGGAGGCTGGCATCGCGATAGACATCGTGACCGTCGAGGAGAGTGAGCAGCACGTGTGCGTGTGCGATCTGGTCGGGCGGAATCGCGAAGAGATCCCGATCGAGAACTACGAGATCCGCGGCCTTTCCGGGCGTGATGGAGCCGGTGGTGCGCTCCTCGAACGCGAGTCGTGCTCCCTGGATCGTGTAGGCAGCGATCAGTCGGTTCAGCGAGATCTTTTCCTTCGGCAGCCACGTGGTGCATGTTGGCGCGGCAGGATCGCAGCGCATCGCGCCCACTTCCATCGCCTCGAGCGGATTGAGAGACGACACCCCCCAATCACTGCCTGCGACGATCGTCCCGCCTGCCGCCGCCACGCTTCCGAGCGGATACAGGCGCGACGAGCGCTCGGGGCCGATGATCGGCTCCGTGAGATCCTTGATGTAGCTGTCGCGGAACGCCCACAGCGGCTGAAAATTCGCGAACACACCGAGCTCCCTGAAGCGCGGCAGGTCGAGGGTGTCGATCATCTCCAGGTGCGCGATGTGGTCGCGCGCATCGTGCGCGCCGTTCGCGCGTTGCGCCGCCTCGATCGCATCGAGCGCCATGTGCACGGCACGGTCCCCGATCGCGTGCACGTGGATCTGGAATCCCACCTTGTCGAGCGCCGTCACGAGCGTGTCGAACGCGCCGGCAGAAAGGTTGGCGGGGCCGCGGGTGTGGGTATCGGTGTACGGCTCGAGCAGTGCGGCGGTGTGTGATTCGAGCACGCCATCCGCGAAGATCTTTGCTCCGCGCACGCGCAGCCGCTTGCCATCGAACTGGCTACGGAGCCGTACCATCCGCGGGATCTGCGCCACGCCCGCGAGCGGATCGACGTAGATCGATGCGACGACCCGCGCGTTGAGCGTGCCGCGCTGGTCGAGCGTGTGGTACGCGACGAGAATGTCGCTGTCGGCACTCGCCTCCTGCAGCCCGACGATGCCGAGCGAGTTCGCGAGCCGCACGGCACGCTCGAGGCCCTGAACTCTCTGCTCGGCGCTCACCGCGGGCAGAAGCGCCGAAACGAGGTCGGCGGCATCCTCGCGCAGCGTGCCCGATGGATTGCCCGCCACGTCGCGCTCGATCCGGCCGTTGCGCGGATCGGACGTGTGTGCGGTGATGTGCGCGAGCGCCAACGCGCGCGAGTTCACCCAGGCGGAATGTCCGTCGGCCGCACGAACGTAGGCGGGCCGATCGGGCACGAGGCTGTCGAGCAGTGCGCGCCCCGGATTCGCGTGCGGAAAGACGGGCAGCTGCCAGCCGTGGCCGAGGAACCACGCGTCACCCGGGCGTGCTCTCGCGCATTTCGCGATCGAGTCCGCCACTTGCGCGGGAGTCGTGAGCGCGTCGAGCGCACACTCGCCAAGACGAACGCCGGCAGTCACCGGGTGAAGGTGTGAATCGCGAAAAGCGGGGAGAAGCATCCGTCCGCGCAGTTCGATCACGCGCGTGCCCGTCCCGACCAGGGTGTCGACGCCCGCAGCATCCCCCACGTACACGATCCGCGTGCCGGTGACCGCGACGGCGGTGGCGCTCGGGCGCGTGGAGTCCACGGTGTACACGGGCCCGCCGCGGAACACGATGTCCGCCCCGCGGCGTTGCTCCCGGCCGCACGAGAGCGCGAACGCGAGCGCGACCCCGAGCGCGATCGCGGAGGCTGCAGGACGCATCACAGCTCGTTCATGAGTTGCTGCACGAACGCCTGCTCCTGTCGCGTGAGATACAGGGCAATGATGGTCAACGCGATCCCGAGCACGATGATCACGGCGTCCGCGAC
Source organism: Gemmatimonadaceae bacterium (assembly GCA_035310785.1). GTDB lineage: Bacteria > Gemmatimonadota > Gemmatimonadetes > Gemmatimonadales > Gemmatimonadaceae > FEN-1250. The sequence continues at coordinate 8,175 of DATGDQ010000368.1, forward strand.
GGAATAGGCATCATTGCGCTCACCATCCGGTGCAACCGTGCGGTTGATCGCCTCCATTGTCGCGTGTACCGGCACGAGCGCGAGCACGGAGGTGAGGGCGAGCGTCCACCATGGGTACTCGAAAAAACAGATCAGTGAGAGCGCCAGGTAGATGGCGGCGAGACCGGCCGAGCTCCAGCTCACCGCGACGAATCGTGATTGCGCGTCCGCGCGCACGTGCGCGAACAGCCCGCGCGCAGTGAGCGGCGCGGCCACCGCTCGCCACAGCACCGAACCGCTGCCGATGCGCTGGTAGTTCCTGTAGAACCAGTAGATCTGATACATCGACAGCGTGGTCAGCGACATCACGATCAGCTTGTGTCGCGCCACCGGAAAATAGGGCGTGTCGACTTCGCGCGAGAGCGCTGCGCTCATTCCGTGGGGGTCCGCGCGTCGGACATGCGCGCGTCACCGCCCGAGTGCACGGGCGTGATCATCGCGCCAGCGAAACGACTCACGGACGCGAGGCGGCCGACCGTGCGCGCGGTGGTGCGCGCCGGTGCGACATGGGCATCGAGATTGGAACACGGTGGGCGATTCGGCGTCATCGTCGCTCGTGAGGTCTCACCAATGATGGCGAGTGGCGTGCTCGCGCGCACCCCGCCGATCGTCCGGCCGCCGGTCACTCGACCTTCTTCATCTCCATCCCGCAGCAGCAGCGCGGATTGTTGTCGCCGCCGCCGCCCGGGTTCGCGCCCCGTGTCACCTGAATCTCACAGCCGCACTTTTCGTTCGGGCAGCGATACAGCTCGCCGGTTCTGAGTGCCATAGGAATCCCTGGTTTGACGCCTGCACCCGAGCGATCCCGGGCGCGCTCACCGTCGATTTCGCACGCATCGTGCCCGGGAAGCGCGGGCCACGGTGCTTGTCAGGGGTCGCCTCGCGCGGTAGCGTAGTCGCGGCTCAGGGGATGAGACTATGGTCCACGCGAGTATCCGGAGTGATGTCGTGCACGTATCCGAGCGGGCGGCGCCACCGGTGGCGCAATGAACATCGGAGTTGCGAGGGAGCGCGCGACGGGCGAGCAGCGCGTCGCGCTCGGTCCCGAGAGCATCGGGAAGCTCGTGAAGGGAGGCGCGACAGTTCTCGTTGAGCGGGGCGCCGGTGCCTCCGCGGGCTTTCCCGACGCGGTGCTCGAGAAGGCCGGCGCCTCGCTGGTCGATGATGCGGCCTCTCTCTATGCGAAGTCCGCCATCGTGCTCCGGGTTCAGCCGCCTACACTCGATGAAGTGAGGCTCCTTCCGGAAGGCACCGTGCTGATCTCCTCGATGCCAGCCGCAACGAGCGGCGATCTCGTGAAGGCGCTCGCGGCGAGGAAGGTCACGGTGTTCGCCCTCGAGAAAGTGCCGCGCATCACGCGCGCGCAATCGATGGATATGCTCTCGTCGCAGAGCACGGTGTCCGGATACAAGGCCGTGCTGATCGGCGCGGCAGCGTTGCCGAAGTTTCTTCCGTCGCTCACCACTGCCGCGGGATCGATCCCTCCCGCGCGCGTGTTCGTTCTCGGCGCCGGAGTCGCCGGGCTCCAGGCGATCGCGACGGCCCGCCGCCTCGGCGCGATCGTCTCCGCCTTCGATGTGCGCGCCGCCGCCGCGGAGCAGGTGATGAGCCTCGGCGCGACGTTCGTCGCGTCGGATCTCGTCTCTCCGGATGCAGAGACCAAGGGTGGCTACGCACGCGCGCAGGGCGAGGAGGAGCGCGAGCGCACGCTGGCCGCGATCGGACGCCACATCGTCGATCAGGATCTCGTAATCACGACGGCACTGATCCCGGGTCGTGCGGCGCCGGTGCTCGTCACGAAGGCGATGGTGGAATCGATGCGTCCTGGATCCGTGATCGTCGACCTCGCGGCGGAAGCGGGCGGGAACTGCGAGCTCACGAGGCCGAACGAGACCGTTCACGTGGGCGGCGTCACGATCATCGGCGCGGTGAATCTTCCGGCGACCGTGCCGTTCCACGCGAGCCAGATGCTGAGCCGGAACGTGCTCACGCTGCTGCAGCATCTGATCAAGGACAACGCGCTCACGATCGACCTCGAGGATGAGATCACGAAGGCGATGGTCGTCACCCACGACGGAGTGGTGGTATGAACCCCACGTCATTCATGCAGCTGTACGTGTTCATGCTCGCGGCGTTCGTGGGCTACCAGATCATCACGCGCGTGCCGCCGCTGCTCCACACGCCGCTCATGTCGGCGACGAATGCGATCTCCGCGATCTCGCTCGTGGGCTCGCTCGTCGCGGCCGGCTCCGATCGCGGCATGGTGAGCACGGTGCTCGGCTTCGTCGCCGTCACCGCGGCGACGATCAACGTCGTGGGCGGATTCGTGATCACCGATCGCATGCTGAAGATGTTCAGGCGCGAGCCGACACCGGTGAAGGACAGCGCGACGAAGACTGCGGAAGGCTCGGCCTCTCCTCCCGCGGACGCCGCGAAAGTGGCGGGAGGAAAGTAAGTGCGCGAGACCTTCACGCAGCTCACGTACCTGGTCGCGTCCGTTCTCTTCATCCTCGGCCTCCGGAGTCTCACCAAGCCGGACACCGCGCGCCGGGGCATGCATTACGCGGCGATCGGGATGCTGCTCGCGATCGTGGGCACGCTCGTGCAGCACGAGATCGTGCGCTTCGACTGGATCGCCGGCGGCCTCATACTCGGCACGATCATCGGAATTCCGCTCGGCACGCAGGTGCCCATGACCGCGATGCCGCAGCGAATCGCGATCTCGCACATGTTCGGCGCGCTGGCCGCGACGCTCGTCGGCGTCGCGGAGTACTGGCTGCACGGCGTGGAGCTCGGGGCCGCGAAGATGGCGGCCGTGGGCTTCGAGGTGTTGTTCGGCGCGCTGACGGTGACGGGCAGCTTCATGGCCTTCGGCAAACTGCAGGAGATCATCACCGGCCGCGCCGTGACGTACAAGGGACAGAACACGGTGAACATCACGTTGTTCGTGATCACGGTCGCGATGTTCGTCTATCTGATCGTGCATCCCGAGAACGCGGTGATCTTCTACACCATGATCGCGCTCGCGCTTCTGATCGGAATCTTTCTCGTGCTACCGATCGGCGGCGCGGACATGCCCGTCGTCATCTCGCTGCTCAATTCGTATGCGGGGCTCGCGTCTGCCGCAACGGGGTTCGCGATCGGCAACAACGTTCTCATCATCGCGGGCGCGCTCGACGGCGCATCGGGATTCATTCTCTCGATCGTGATGAGCAAGGCGATGAACCGCTCGTTCCAGAACGTCATCTTCGGAGCGTTCGGAGCGGCACCCACCACGTCGGCAAAGAGCGCGTCCGGACTCAGCGTGCGCTCGATCAGCGCGGAGGACGCGGCAATTCAGCTCGCGTATGCGAAGCTCGTGATCATCGTGCCGGGCTATGGAATGGCGGTTGCACAGGCGCAGCACCAGGTGCGTGAGCTCGCGGAGCTGATCGAAAAGAAGGGTGGCGAGGTGAAGTACGCGATCCACCCCGTGGCCGGACGCATGCCGGGGCACATGAACGTGCTGCTGGCGGAGGCGAACGTGCCCTACGATCGGCTCTACGACATGGATGAGATCAACGGCGAGTTCGAGCGCGCGGACGTCGCGCTCGTGATCGGCGCGAACGACGTCGTGAATCCGGCCGCGCGCAACGACAAGGCGAGCCCGATCTACGGAATGCCGATCCTCAATGCCGACAGGGCGCAGAACATCATCGTGCTCAAGCGCAGCATGAACCCGGGATTCGCCGGTATCGAGAACGAGCTGTTCTACAACGACAAGACGAGCCTGCTGTTCGGCGATGCGAAGGCGTCGCTGTCGAAGCTCGTGGCGGAGATGAAGACGGTGTGAGGCAGTGGGCCGGCACGCTCGGAATCGCGGTGGCGCTCGCGTCGCTTGCGTGCTCGAAACACGACGTCGCGCCGCCGCGACAGCCGAGGGCCGACTCCGCGGTCGCTGCGAGGGCCGATGAGCATCGTGCGGTGGAGACCGACGAGTGGAACCGCGCAGAGGTGGTGAAGCGACTCGGCGAGGCGGGGCTCGTGGTGACCGACAGTGGGCGCGCGGCACACCACGCCGGGATCGACATCGCAGGCGTGACGCTGAACGTCAGCGGCAGCATGCTCGAGCTCTACATCTATCCCACGGCCGCCGCGCGCAAGCAGCACGCGGCGAAGCTCGACACCATGCCGAATCCGAACACGCCGCCGGCGCAGCGGCCGCGCTACATCGTTTCCGGCAATCTCATCGCGATCCACGTGACGCCGAAGGAAGCGCTGGCGGAGCGCGTGGAGAACGTGCTCACGGCGCGACACGCCGGAGCGCCGTAGCGCGGTTAGCTCGCTCGGCCCAGCGACTTCTGGAACGTCACGAGTGAGCTGTCGAGCGGTGCGAGCCTGATCGCCTTCGCGATCGCGCTCCTCGCCGCAGCGCTGTCGCCGCGCGCGAGCGCGATCTCCGAGTGCATGCGCAGCAGCGCTTCAGGTCGCGCGCCCTTGAGCGAGTCCGCGATGGCCAGCTCCGCCGCCGCCTCCGGAATTCTTCCCGTCTGGCGCAGCATGTTGGCGAGCAGATAGTGCAGGTTGCCGCTGCGAGGCTGGCGCACGAGCGCGGCGCGATAGGTCGCGATCGACGAATCGGGCATGTCCTTGTTGTAGAAGGCCTCGCCCTTCATCACGGCGTGCCAGTTGAGGCTCGTGGAATCGTGCGCCGGCACGCGCGCGAGCTCCGCGAGCACCGAGTCGGGTCCGCGGCGCGTTCCGAGCGCGACGAGATACATCACCCACGTCTGCTCCGATGACGGATTCTCCTTCGTCGCGTCACGCAGAAGCGCGAGCTCGCCCTCGTACGCGCCGATCGCGTGGAGCTGCTCCGAATAGAAGTACACGATATTGTCGTTCGCGGGCTCGAGGTTGTGCGCACGCTCGAGATACCTGATCGCCTTCTTGTGATCGCCCTTGTTCGCGTACAGGTCGCCCATGAGCTGCCAGGGGCGAGACGCGCGCGGCGCCTGCTCGATCCCATGCAGGAAGAGCGTGTAGTTCGTCTGCCAGGGAATCACTTCCGGATATGTCACGAGCAGCCCGGCGATCACCACCGCTGCGAGCGGCACGCCCGTTGTGAGCTGCGCCGCGAGCGTCCCGCCGAGCGTCCGCGCCCACGCATACGCCGCACCGATGCCCCATGCCACGAGCATCGCCACTCCCACGCTCGGCAGGTACAGCGTGCGCTCCGCCAGCAGCTGCCCCGTGGGCACCAACAGATTCGACGCGGGCAGGAATGCGATCACCACCCACGCGATCGCTACGAGCGGACGCCGGTCACCGCGCCGAGCGAGAGCCGATGCGCCTGCCACGATAAGCGCGAGCGTCGCCAGCGAGAGCACCGACCAGATCGTGGGCTCCGTAAGCGGGATCACGATGTCCGAGCCATAGTGCATCCGCAGCCTGCTCGGCCACACGAGCAGCCGCGCGATCAGCGGCCACGCGGCAGTCATCGTCCAGAAGCGCGGCGCAAAGGTGAAGTTGCGCACCTCATGCGTCACCCAGTGCTGGCTCACCGTCAGGCCGCCAAGCACGAAGTAGCGAGCGGTCACTACTCCCGCCAGCGCGACGGTGCAGAGCGCCCAGACCCGCCATCCGCCCGCGAGCACGTCGCGGACGCTCGGGCGCCGCGCGTCCGCCGAGCGCCATCCCCAGAGGCACAGGAACGCGATGGCCGGGATGCCGGCACCGCTCTCCTTCGCGCCGATCGCGAGCGCGTAGCACAACGCTGCGAGCAGGGCCGCCCTCCATCCGATGCGCACGCCGCCGCCGCTCAGCATCGACGCACGCAGCACCACGCCGATGCACGCGATGCCGAGCAGTGCGACGAGCACCTCGCTCGAGTTGACGATGTTCGCCACCGCCTCCACGTGCACCGGGTCCACCGCGAAGAGGAGGGCGGCGAAAAATGCCGCCCACTGGCTCGTCGCGCGCTTGAGCAGCCACCACAGCGAGAGTGTGGTGGCCACGTGGATCACGATCGCGTAGAGATGAAACAGCCACGGCTTGCCGCCGCCGAGATTCCAGAGCAGCGCATAGATGAACTGCGCAACGGGCCGGTACAGCCCCGTCTCCGGATTTCCCCAGTAGCTCTGCACCCACGCCTGCGCGACGCCGAGCCACGTGTGGCGCGACGGCACCTCCACGATGACGCCCAGGTCGTCGTAGACGAAGCCGAAGGTCAGTGAGGAGAGATACGGCAGCGCCGCGGCCAGAATCAGCAGAAACAGCGCGACGCGCTCGGCGGTGAAAATCCTGCGCCAGCCAGGGGGGGTGCCCGGCGAGGACGTTGGTGCGGAGATCATGACACAGAGGAGGGGGGAAACACGATCGGGTCAGGCATCAGCCTGACCCGAGCATGGAGGTACACACGTGCGTCGTTCAGATCACGGATCGCAGGTGATGATGCCGTCGAGGGTCGTCGCAGCGGCCTGACTGCCGAAGCCGGCGTAGCACTTCTTGGTCGTGGCGCTGTGGCTCGCCGTGCCCTTCCAGCCCTTCGCATCAGCGGCCATGCCCGTGATCGAGACGCCCTGCGAGGTCGTGAAG
>DATGDQ010000369.1:0-5858 GCA_035310785.1 Gemmatimonadaceae bacterium
GAGATGCGCGCGAGCGCTGCGTCGCGCGCGCTCGCATCGATGACCTTCTTCTCGACCTGCCGCGCCAGATTCCTTTCGATCGTCGCACGCGCGCGATCGAGCGCGGGACGCGAGACGTCGATCATCATCACATCGAATCCGGCGACCGCAAACACGTGCGCAATGCCGTTTCCCATTTGTCCGGAGCCGACGACGGCGATCTTCTCGCTCATGCGAGATCCGGCGCGCCACTGGCGCGTGATGAAACGCGCCGGTGCCAGGCGACGAGCAGCGCGATGCCCACCGTCATCCCAGCCACTGCCGCCGCGCCGCCCTCCGGTCCCCACGAGCCGCCCGTGAGCCAATCGGGGCCCGCATCGTCGACGCGATATCCGGAATAGGGGAATCGAATCCCGCTCACCGGCGCATGCAGCAGATCGGCCATCGACCAGTTCCACGCGAAGTGCGCCATCCACGCGGCGTACAGCGAGCGCGTGATCACGAGAATCGCGCCGAGAAAGACTCCGGCGAGCACCACCACCGTCACCGACTGCGCGGTCGCCCCGGGATTTCCCATGTGCAGGAGTCCGAATCCAAGACTCGTCGCCGCGAGCGCGCCGACTTCACCGACACCGTCGCGGAGCGCGGAAAACAGGTATCCTCGCGAGAGCATCTCTTCGCTCAGCGACTGCGGCAGGAAGAGGAGTGCCCCGCCCGTGGCGAGAGCGACCCAGCCGTATCGGCCCTGCAGTCCCGTCACGATGGCGAGATCGTGCGCCACGAGGAGTCCGCCGGACGGAACGAGAATGCAGAGGGAGCCGAGCGCGAGTCCGATCAGGAGAACGCGCAGGGTGGCTTGCTCCTGCCCCAATCCCACGTATGACCAGGGCTTGTGATCGACCCAGCGCAGCATGATGTAGTGAGCGAGCCACGCGGCGAGCACGAAGAACAGATACTGCTCGATCTGAAGCGCGGCGTAGTCGGCGGGATGAACCCGCGCCAGGAACGCGGAGAACGTCCTGAAGAAGAGAAAGAAGAGTCCGAAGAACAGAAGCACGCGCCAGCCGGCGCGTACTCCGCCATCCTGCGTGATGAACGCGTCGCGCAGATTCAAGTGAGCGGGCGCGACGAGCGGGTCGAGGAGATCACCGCCGCCAGCACGACCTTTCCGAGATCAGCGAGAATGAATGGCGTCGTGCCGAGAGCCGCGGCGCGCTCGAGACTTCCGGTGAGCAGCTCCAGCTGCGCGACGCCGCCGAGATACAGCGTCGCGATTCCGAGAAATGCCGCCAGGAGTCGGCCACCGAACGCAGGAAAGCGTCTCGCGAGGAGTCCAGCGATCGCGGCCGCAGCCGGCGTCGCCAGAAGATATCCGCCCGTCGGGCCGATCAGTCGCAACACACCCGGTGCACCGACCGGAGCGAACACCGGCGCGCCGAGCGCTCCGGCCAGGAGGTAGAGCACCATGCTCGCGGCGCCGGCCACCGGGCCGAGGCAGAGTCCCGCCAGCACCACGGCGAGGGGTTGGAGCGTGAACGGCACGGGCGTGCCGGGAATTGGTATCGCGATCTGCGCCGCGACGGCCATCGTAGCCGCAAACCCGATCACGCCGACGACGGTGAGCTGCCGATCGCGCGCAACGACGGACGTCATGCTCGTCATGACATTCTCTCCACGCTCAATGCGACGGCGTTCCCGCCGCCCAGACAAAGTGTCGCGAGCCCCGTGTGAGCGTCGCGATCCCGCATCGCGTACAACAAGGTCGTAAGCACGCGCGCACCGCTTGCACCAATCGGATGTCCGATCGCGATGGCGCCACCGTTCACGTTCACCCGACTCCAATCCCACCCGAGCGCTGCGCCATCGGCCAGTGCCTGCGATGCGAACGCCTCATTGGCCTCGATCAGATCGTAGTCGCCGATGCTGGTCTTCATTTGCGCCATGAGATTCTGCACCGCGACGATGGGCGCGAAGAACAGATCGCGCGGCTCGCCGCCGCCGGTCGCGTAACCCGTGATCTTCGCGAGCACCCGAAGCCCATGCGCCTGGGCGAAGGCGAGGCTCGTCACGACGAGCGCCGCACCGCCGTCGTTGAGTCCCGGTGCATTTCCGGCCGTCACCGTGAGCTCGCTCGCCGACATGTCCTTCGGCGCATCGTTCGGAAACGCGGGACGCAACTTCGCCAGCGCCTCGAGCGACGTGTCGCGCCGCGGCGACTCGTCCGTGTCGATGACGGTCGGCCCCTTCTTTCCAGGAATCTCGACCGGCACAATCTCTTCCCTGAACCTGCCCGCGTCCATCGCGGCAACTGCCTTGCGATGCGAGCACAGTGCGAACTCGTCCTGCGCCTGCCTCGTGATCCCCGCCTTCTTCGCGGTGTACTCCGCGTGTCCCCCCATGTGAACGTCGCAGAAGGAGCACCACAGGCCGTCCTTGATCAGGCCATCGACCAGCGTCTGGTCACCGAACTTGACGCCGTTGCGCAATCCGTACGCGTAGAAGGGCGCATTCGACATCGACTCCATTCCGCCGGCGACCACCGCGCTCACATCGCCCGCGCGAATGGACTGCGCCGCGAGCATCACGGCGCGCAGCCCCGAGCCGCACACCATGTTGACGGTGAGGGCTGGCACCGTGCCCGGAATCCCCGCGGCGATCGCCGCCTGGCGCGCCGGCGCCTGCCCGACGCCACCCTGCAGCACGTTGCCGAGCACCACATCCTGGATCGCGCCGGCGTCGATGCCGGCACGCGAGATCGCGGCGCGGATCGCCGCAGCGCCGAGCTCCGGCGCACGAAGCGAAGTAACCCCGCCAAGGAAGCGCCCAACGGGCGTGCGGGCAGCCGAAACGATTACCGGGGTGCGGTCCGAGCCATCCATGCAAACATCCAGGAGCGGGTGAGGCGCGCCGGCTGATGCCGGCCGCCCCGAAAGCTACAGCCCGGTCTCCGGAGGTTGAAGTGCGCCGGCGGGCTGCAGCGCCCGCGTCGTGATCTCGGCCCTCAGGCGCTCGATCAGCGCTGCCACCGCGATCGTCTCCTGCTTCTTTTCCGATCCTCGAAAGCGAAGTGCAACCGTTCCCGCCTCCGCCTCGCGCTTTCCGATGATCGCCATGTACGGCACCTTCATCTTGGACGCCGTCTTGATGCGCTCGCGATAGTCCTCACGATTCTCCGAATCAAATCCCGCGCGGATGCCGGCCGCCTGAAGCTTGTGCGCGAGATCCGCCGCCGCCGGGCCGACATCCGGGGTGATCGGGATGATCGTGATCTGCTCCGGCGCCAGCCACAGCGGAAACGCGCCGGCGTAGTGCTCGATGAGTCCGCCGACGAACCGCTCCATCGATCCCACGAGCACCCGGTGCAGCATCACCGGCCTGTGCGCGATGTTGTCCGCACCGATGTACTCGAGCTGAAAACGCTCGGGAAGGTTGAAGTCGAGCTGCACGGTGGGGCCTTGCCACTTGCGGCCGATCGCATCGATGAGCTTGAAGTCGAGCTTCGGCCCGTAGAACGCGCCGCCGCCCTCGTCGAAGGTGAACGGCTGGCCACGCGCCTTCAGCACGTCCGCGAGGGTCTTCACGGCGCGATCCCACGTTTCCGGAGAGCCGAGCGCGTTGTCGGGTCGTGTGGCGAGCTCGATCGTGTACGGATAGCCGAACACCGCGAGCATCTCGTGCACGAGATCGAGCAGCCGCTCGATCTCCACAGGCACCTGGTCCGGCGTGCAGAACACGTGGGCGTCATCCTGCGTGAAGCCGCGCACGCGCAGCATCCCGTGCAGCACACCGCTCCGCTCGTATCGGTACACCGTTCCGAACTCGGCGTAGCGAATCGGCAGATCACGATACGAGCGCTGGCGGGACTGATAGATCACGATGTGCCCGGGACAGTTCATGGGCTTTGGACGGTAGAACTGTCCCTCCACCTCGATCGGGCCGAACATGTTCTCCTTGAACGTCTGGAGATGTCCGGAGATCTCGAACAGCTTCTCGTTGACGATGTGCGGCGAGTAGACGAGGTCGTAGCCGTGGCGCATGATCAGCTCGCGCTCGAAGTCCTCGATCTCGCGCCGGATGACACCGCCATTCGGATGCCACAGGATGAGCCCCGCGCCCACCCTGGGATCCGTCGAGAAGATGTCGAGCTCACGGCCGAGCGTGCGATGATCACGACGCTTGGCCTCCTCGAGCCGATGCAGGTGGGCGGCGAGATCCTCCTTGTTCCACCATGCCGTGCCATAGATCCGCTGCAGCATCTGGCGATGCTCATCGCCGCGCCAGTACGCGCCCGCCGTGTGCAACAGCTTGAAGTGCTTGATGCGCGAGGTATCCGGCACGTGCGGCCCGCGACAGAGATCGATGAACGGGCCATCCGTGTACGTGGAGATGATCTCGTCATCGCGCAGCTCCGACAGCCGCTCGAGCTTGAGCGGGTCGTCCATGAACTTCTGCAGCGCCGTGTCGCGATTCACCTCATCCCGCACGAACGGAAATTTCTCGTTCGCCGCACGGCGCATCTCCTCTTCGATCTTCGCGAGATCGTCCGGCGTGAACGGCTCTTCCACCTCGAAGTCGTAATAAAAGCCGTCCTCGATTGCCGGGCCGAATCCGATCGCCGCCTTGGGATGCAGGCGACGCACCGCCGTCGCGAGCAGATGCGCCGCCGAATGGCGGAGGACATCGAGCGAACGCTCGTCCTTCTCGGTGAGCACGCGAAACACGCCGCTCTCGCGCAGCGGGGTCACGAGATCCTGGACGGCACCGTTGACCTCGACGGCAACGGCTGCCCGCAGCAGCCCGGCACCAATGGATGCGACGACATCCCGCGGCAGCGTGCCGTACGCTACTGTGCGAGTAGAACCGTCGGGGAGCGTGAGCGTGAGCTCTTCGGAGGGGCGATCGATCATGCGACTTTTGAGGGTACCTCGGGCAAGGCGCGAGGCGCTAAACTACGTCGGTGCATGGCCTTCTTCTTGCACCCGCACACGCCGCGGCTCCTGCCAAGTTATCCTTACGTTCGACCCTCCGCCACAGGCCTGGTCATGAAGCGGATTCGCTTGCATAGAGAAGAACCATCCGCCGGCGGCATCGCCGCCGGTGTCACACTTGGCGCGCTCGCGGGATTTGTCGTCGGCATCGTGGTCGCTCAGCGCGTGGGCGGCCTCTCCGGTCTCACCTCGCGTCTGCGCGATGGGTTCGACACGCTGATCCATCGCGGTCAGGAGAGCCTCGAGTCGCTTGCGGGCGCGGAGCGCGATCAGGACGAGTACGAGTACGACGAGGAGTACGATGAACACGCGGACGTCGATGCGCGCGTGCTCGACAGCGACTCCGCGTTGGAGGAGCGTGTGCTGCGCGCGTTTCGTCGCGACGCGATTCTGAGCGAGCGGGCGATCGACATCGGAGCGATCGGCGAGGGAATCATCGAGCTCTCCGGCTGGGTCGAGACGCAGGAGGAGTCGGAGCATGCGATGGCGGTCACGCGCACGGTTCCGGGCATCGTGACCGTCGTGAGTCGTCTGTTCATCGGAAGCGATGAGCAGGACTCGAGCGATCTCGACGAAGACGATCTCGACGATGGCGCGCCGCTCCCCGGAGGGCGCTGGGAGGGCCAGGGCGTTGGCATGGGGCGGCGTCGCCAGGGCAACTCGGGTGAGATGGACCGTCATGCGGATCCGAAGCCGGTGCTCGAGGACAAGTGGCTGGACGAGGAGCACGCAATCGAGGAGGCGGCGGGACCGGTCGAGGGCATCGCCGAGCGTCGCGGACGGAAGTCGAAGAAATCGGACAAGCCGGCGAGCACGAACGGTGATGATTCCGGAGTGCCGTCGCCGAGCTGACGAACATCGGTCACGCAGACTGCTCGACATCGAACGGGC
>DATGDQ010000370.1:0-2400 GCA_035310785.1 Gemmatimonadaceae bacterium
GCGATGCGAACACGAGGCCGAGCATACCGGCGGGGAGGTACCGCTTCATCAGCAGCGGGTACGCCATCTCGCGGTCGGCGAGCCCGGGCAGCACGAGCATCGCGATGAGCGCCGCGATGATCCATGGCCAGCAGCGCACCACGTAGTTGATTATGTTGAAGAGCCACGCGGCCTTCTCGGCATCTCTCTCGGACGGGACCGACACGAGCCGCTGCACGAACTGGCCGCCGCCGTCGGCTCCCTTGTATGCCCACCACTGAATCGAGACGTAGGCGAGAAATGTGGGCAGCGGCAGGAGTGCGCTGCCCACCGACGGAAAGAACGCGAGATGATCGCTCCTGCCGGCCGCCGCGAGCTTTGCCGGCAGCACCGCGATGCCGCCGATCTCGTGCAGCGCGTACTTCGCGACGACGATCGCTCCGATCAGCGCGAGCGCGAGCTGGAAGAAATCCGTGGTGACCACGCCCCACAGACCGCTGAAGGCCGCGTAGAGCAGCACGATCGCCGCGATCAGCACCACGGCCTGCACCTTCTGCGCATCTCCCGCGAGACCGAGCTGCGTCCAGATGTCGAGTGCGTCTGCCACCTTTCGCATCGCGAGCATTCCGTACGCGATGCTGATCGCGTTGATCGGGAGCGCGAAGAGAAAGGCGCCGGTGCCCCGGAGGACGGCGGCGGCGTTCCGCCCGTAGCGCAGCTCCGTGAGCTCGTAGTCGGTGAGGATCCCGGCGCGCCGCCAGAGGCGCGCGAACAGGTAGATCATCGACACGTGCGCCACGACGAACGACCACCATTCCCAGTTGCCCGCGATGCCACGCCCGATCACGAGCCCGCTCACGTAGAGCGGTGTGTCGACGCTGAAGGTGATCGCGGCCATCGATGCGCCCGCGAGCCACCAGGGAATCGTGCGTCCGCCGACGAAGAAGTCCTCGAGCGAGCGCGAAGCCCGGCGTGCCAGCCAGAGGCCGATCGCGAGTGTCGCGCTCATGTAGAGCGCGACGACCGTCCAGTCGATCGGGCGCACGCTATCGCGCGCGCATGATCCAGCGAGCCGCGGCGCTCTGCATGGCGGCTTCGCCGCCCCATGCGCTGACGACACATCGCGCAAATCCGAGCGGGGCTGCGAGCCGCGGATGGGCGAACTGAATCACCGTCGCGCTCGGGCGAGCGTCGCAGGCCTCGCGCACCGCCTTCATCGCGGCATCGCTGTAGCCCACACGCCCCTTCCACCCTCGCGTCTCACCGAAGAGCGCAACCACGGAATCATTTCTCGATGCGGGGTCGAACTTCTCGAGACTGCGCGCCTTCCAGCCCGCGTCGTACAGCGTATCGAGCAGCGGCTCGCGCGACGGCGCCGGGTATGGGCCGCCGATATCGTCGTCCACGATCACCACATCGAGCGGTGCCTTCATCACCGGCGGCGCACCATGCACCACCTGAATGACACGGTCGGCGAGCTGCGCGCCCCAGAGCACGTCCGTTCCCGAGGGGCGCCGGTATTCATTGGGCGGCGACGACCACTGCGCCCACTTGAGTCGCCGTCGTAAGGATGTCTGGATCCGCGCGGTATCCAACCGATGCGTCGCGACGGCGCGGTCGATCGCGCTCGCCACCGCCTCGAGGTTCTTCGGGTAGAGCAGCAGGTCGCATCCGGCGTCGAGCGCATTGATCGCCGCCTCCTCTTCCCCGTCCTTCGCGATCGCGCCCTCCATGATCATCGCGTCCGTCACGATCAGCCCATCGAAACGCATCTGCTGGCGCAGCAGCCACTGCAGCATCTCGCGTGACATCGTCGCCGGTGCGCCGCTCGCGTCGAGTGCCGGATAGGAGACGTGCGCCGTCATCACCCCGGCCACACCCGCCTCGATCGCCGCGCGGAACGGGGCAAGATCGTGCTCGATGAGCTCCGCGCGCGATGCGTCGACCACCGGCAGTCCCACGTGCGAGTCGGTTCGCGTGCGGCCGTGCCCCGGAAAGTGTTTCGCGCATGCGAGCACGCCCTCTGCCTGGCACGCCTGAATCCATGCGTGCGCGAGCAGCGCCACGCGCTTCGCGTCGCTTCCGAGCGAGCGGGTGCCGACGATGGGGTTCTCCGGCACGATATCGAGATCGCACACCGGCGCCAGATCCCAGTTGAGCCCCAGAGTGCGCGCCTCGCGCGCCGTGAGCCGCGCGGCACGGCGCACGGCATCGACGTCGCCGAGCGATGCGATGGCGGCGAGAGGAGGAAGCCCGGTCGCACCCGAGAATTGCTGCCCAGCACCCCGCTCGAGATCCGCCGCGATGAGCAGCGGCACGCGAGACTTCTGCCGAAGCTCCTTCGTGAGCGCGCGCACGCGCTCCTGGTCTCCGCCAAAGAGTATGAATCCGCCCACGCCGAGCGCGAGCGCTTTGTCGATC
>DATGDQ010000371.1:0-10282 GCA_035310785.1 Gemmatimonadaceae bacterium
GCAAGATCCGACCGGCCTGACGTCATTGAGACCACTCGTGTCCGGAGTTGAGCGTGTAAGCTACTGCGCGTCATGCCGGCCAAGCCTCAAGCTTCGTCCGGCGATCGCTTGGCGAGTACGCGATCCGTGAATCGAAGGCCGTGCGAGCCCCGTGGGCTTTCAAGTAAGATTCTCCGCATCCGACCCATCGGGTCTGCCCGCAGCCTGGGCGCGTTCGTCACACTCGTGCGGTGCGATCGATCATCGTGGCTCTCCTCCGAACACTCGCTGACACAGTTCTCAGCAGTGCCAGCCTGTTCAGTCTCGAGCATCTCCCGTCGCGCCGATATTCGAGATCGCGCGACGGAAGCGATCACGCACGCGGCGGCCGCCATCTCGCCATGTTCGCACCCACGCCGCCGCATACGGGAGCGGGCGTGCATCGTCCCCTTTCCTTCATGAAATATGGCGCCACGCACGGTTGGCGCATCGATGCCTTCGCTGGACCGGCACCCGACAATGAGAAAGAGCACGGCGATGAGCTGCTGGCACGCGTGCCCGCCGCTGTCCGCCTCCACGTCGTTCCGCAGCCATCCCGAGAGCCGTCCTATCGATTGTTTCCTCGCATCGACGGAGGGTTCACGGCCGCGCTCGCGCATGCTCGCTTCGCCATCGATGCGCTCCGACAGGATCCGCCCGATGTCGTGTTTGCGTCGGGCCCTCCGTTCTTCACGTTCGTGGCCGCACGCTTCGTGGCTCGCCACTTCAATGTTCCCCTCGTGCTCGACTATCGCGACGAGTGGACGGAGTGTCCGTTCGATTTCGTGAAGAAGGACGGCGATGACTTGAAATGGGAGCGGCGCTGCCTCGCCGCGGCGCGGGCAGTGCTGTTCGCGACCGAGTCGTTCCTGAAACATCAGCTGGATGTCTTTCCGGAGCTCGATTCGCGGAGAGCGCACGTCGTTCCCAACGGGTGGGATCCCGACGATTTCAAGGATGCCTCCCCCGACGGGTCTTCGCTGCCGCACGAGACGAAGCGCGACTTGCGCATTGCGCACGTGGGCAGCCTCTCGGGCCACACACCGCCATTGGAATTCCTCGAGAGTCTGCGGCAGCTCCTCACCGATCGCCCCGAGTGGATCTCCCGTCTCGAGGTCTCGTTCGTCGGCCGGCGTTCGTTGACCGCCGATGCGGCGATCGCGGCGTTTCCTTTTCCCGGCGTTCTCCGGGTCGTCGATCAGGTGGGCAAGCGTGAGGCGATTCGACTGATGCACGACGCCGACGTGTTGCTCTTGCTCTCCGCTCGAGGCCTCGAGCGCTACTTGCCCAGCAAGCTCTTTGAATACCTCGCCTCGCGCCGGCCCGTGCTGGTTTTCGGATTCGCGGGCGAATCGTCCGCGCTGATCGAGAAACTGGGTGCGGGAGTCCTGTCGCCTCCCGGGTCGGGCGAGGTGCTCGGCGACGCGCTAATGCGCCTGCGCGCCCTCGATCTGTCGCCGCACGAAGAAGTGGTGCATGCGTGGATGCAGGATCATCGCCGCGACGTGCTGGCCGCTCGCGCCTTCGAGATCATGGAGTCCATCTCTTCCCCGCCGTCCGGCGGCACGGCCACGGGCGGGCGCGAGATCAGAGACGCGCGGTCGATGCAGGCGCGGGAGCAGAAGCTGGGATAGGAGCGGGAACAGCCGCGAGGCCGACCGCAGATCCCGGCGCGGGAAGCGCCGCTTCGCCCAGATGATGCTCGACCTTGCTCAGAATCGTGTCCACGAGCGTATCCCACGTTCGGGTCCTCGCCCAGCTCTGGCGCCTGGCGCGCTCCTCAGGCGCGTTCGCCGCTGAACCAAGCGAAGTGGAAATCGCCTGTCGCCATTCCGCCGGAGTACCGGCGAGCGCAACGAGATTCGACACCTCTTGCAGCGGCACGATCGGCGAGCCAACGGCCGGCCGCCCACTCGCCAGATACTCGCTGAGCTTCAGCGGATCGATGTACTTCGTGTAGTCGTCCACGCAGTAGGGAAGCATGCACACATCGAAGTGCTGCGGGTACGCCGCGAGCTCACGGGAAGACTTGGCGCCGAGGAAGTGGACATTCGGACGGGTGTCGAGCCGAGCGAGAGTTTCCGCGAGCCCGGGCTGATCGAGGGCTCTCCCCACGAACACGAACGACCACTGCGGATTCTGCTGCGCGATGTCGAACAGCAGATCCCAGTCGAGCTGCATCTTGAGAAATCCCGAGTAGCCGATACGCGGGCTCGGGATCGCTGCGAGATCCTCCGGAATCGGGCGAGGCGCCGCGAATGCATCGAAGTCCACGCCGTTCGGGGTGAGCGTCGCGGACGAGCAGAGCGGCCCCTTTCTCGCCATCACGGCCGGCGAATGAATGAACACCTCATCGACGTCGGCCATGAGCGTGCGCTCCTCCGTGCTGATCGGCTGCTGCACGCGCGCGAAGGAATATTCGTCGTTGATGTGGTACATGCTCATGTCGTGGTCCACGAGATCGAGCACGCTCGCGTATTGCGGGTGCCAGATGCTGAGAACGATGTGCGTGCACCCTTGCCGCTCGAGAACGGATCTGGCGTTCTCGAGTCTCCGCTGCAGAAGACGCGATGCGAGCGTGCGCGGCCGATACAGCCGCGGTAACCACGGTTCTGGACGATACGTGTGCAGCATCGGCAGATCTGCGAGAGGCTGCTGGATGCTGGGGCCGGACCGGGCGCGCTGCGGAATCGCACGCCACTCGTGTGGCGGTCCGCACCACACCACGTGAAAACGCTTTGCGATTCGACTCATGACCTGCGCGCGCCCCAGCCATTGGTCGTTCCATTCGTGCGGCACGAGCGCAATGAATCCGGGCGAGACCTTCGTGAGAGGCGAGTCGACCATGTCGGCCGGCGACGCTTTCCGACTCTGCCTCATCTAGTTCTCACGCACGGCGATTCTGGCATACCCTCGTCCGCCCGTGTGCAACGCAGGCTTCGCCCCCAGCTCGTCGAACCATCGTCGTGCCAGCTCACCCTCGCCAGGACGATTCGTATCGTCGACGAAGATCGAAAACGACTTCGCCAGCTTCTCACGCATGATCGGGAGCATTCCGCTTCGGCCTCCTCGAGTCACCCCAGGTGGCCCATCGCACACAACGACGGAAAAATCGTTCGGCAGATTCTCCAGCGGCACGTCGTACCAGTCGTACGTTCCGTAATCCCGCAGCGGAGCGAGATGAAGCGTCACGCGCGTGAGATGAAAATGCGCGAGCGCCTCGGAGACGCGCGCATACCAGTCGACATCGTGTTCGAGCGAGTGCACATGAAAGCCGCGACGCGACGCGATCGCTCCCATCATCAGCGTCGTGAGTCCCGACCCGCACTCGAGAATGGAACTCGTCGTCTTCTCTGCCGCTCGAGCTATCGCCGAGAGATACGGCGCCTCGGCGGTCCAGCGCTCGTTGCCCCATCCGAAGATCGCGTCCGTCCAGATCACGGAAAGTGTGCGGGGCGCGCGTGTGCGTACGAGTCGATTGATCACGCGTTCGAGCATCTTCGTTCGATCGTACGAATAGCGGCGCAGCATGCGGGCGCGAACGGATTGCAGCACTAGGCTTACCCGGCGGTTGGAGTGGTCGCCTACTGCATCAGAGTTTTACATCGCGCGTGGCGCGGATAGCTCGCACCTGGTTGCCCGCGCCTCAGGGACAACAACACGCGTTCCCAGGCACATTATCCCGTCGACGGGCCTCTGTGCCAGATGCAATGTTTCGTTGCATCTGGCGATAAACATCTGTACCCGTCCGGCCCGCGATCGACTGCACTTTCCTGATTCGACGAGTTTGCGAATTCCGAGCCATCGAATTGCGCGGCTCCTGCGCCAACTGGTTCGGACCCGCGCGTGCCGCGTGACTCCGCGCTCAGCGCGACCGCGAGCGCCCATCGCATAGTGCGCTACTCGTACGCCTCGACCGGTGGACAGCTGCACACCAGATTGCGATCGCCGTACATGTTGTCGATGCGAGCCACCGTTGGCCAGACCTTCCGCACTCGAAGCCCGGGCGCCGGGAACGCAGCGCGCTCGCGCGAGTAGGGGCGATCCCAATCATCGGCCACCACCTGCGTCAGCGTATGCGGTGCGCGACGCAGCACGTTGTCCTCGCGTGATGTCACGCCGATCTCGATCTCGCGAATCTCCTCGCGAATGGACAGCAGCGCGTCGATGAATCTGTCCAGCTCCTCCTTCGACTCGCTCTCCGTCGGCTCGACCATCAGCGTGCCCGGCACCGGGAACGAGACCGTGGGCGGATGAAAGCCGTAGTCGATCAACCGCTTCGCGATGTCCTCGACATCCACGCCCGCGCTCTGCTTGAACGGACGCGTATCGAGAATGCACTCGTGCGCCACGAGACCATGCGCGCCCGAGTAGAGCAGCTCGTACTCGCCGCTCAGTCTCTTCGCGATGTAGTTCGCCGAGAGGATCGCGATCTTCGTGGCGTAGGTCAGCCCCTCCGCGCCCATGAGCTGGATGTAGATCCACGAAATGGGAAGGATGCTCGCGCTTCCCCACGGCGCCGCCGACACCGTGCCCTCCGCGCGCGCGTGACCGAGCGGCACGAGCGGATGATCGGGAAGAAACGGCGCGAGATGGGCCGCCACCCCGATGGGCCCCATTCCGGGACCCCCGCCGCCGTGCGGGATGCAGAAAGTCTTGTGCAGGTTGAGATGGCACACATCGGCGCCGAGGTCGCCGGGGCTGCACAGGCCGACCTGCGCGTTCATGTTCGCGCCGTCCATGTACACCTGTCCGCCGTTCTCGTGCACGATGTCGCAGATCTCGCGAATCGATCCCTCGAACACGCCATGCGTGGACGGATACGTCACCATGAGCGCGGCGAGATTCTCCGCATTGGCGCTCGCTTTCGCGCGCAGATCGTCGACATCGATGTTTCCCCTGGCATCCGAATTCACGACGACCACCCGCATCCCCGCCATCACCGCACTCGCCGGATTGGTGCCGTGCGCGCTCACCGGGATCAAGCACACGTCTCGATGATCGTCACCATGCGAGCGATGATACGCCTGAATCGTGAGCAGCCCGGCGAACTCGCCCTGCGAGCCCGCGTTCGGCTGCAGCGACACCGCGGCAAAGCCGGTGATCTCGCACAGGTCTGCCTCGAGCCGGTGGAAGAGCTCCAGATACCCGGTCGTCTGCGATCGCGGTGCGAACGGATGAATCCCGGCGAGCTTGGGCCACGACACGGGCAGCATCTCCGTGGTCGCGTTGAGCTTCATGGTGCACGAGCCCAGAGGAATCATCGCGGCCGTGAGCGACAGATCCTTCGCCTCGAGCCCGCGCATGTAGCGCAGCATCTCCGTCTCCGACCGATGCCGCGCGAATACCGGGTGCGTCATGAAGTCGCTCTCGCGCACCAGCTTGTCCGGAATGATGCTCCGCGCCGTGATGCTGCGTTGGTCCACCAGCGCCGGGATCGTCTGCTGCGGTGTCGCGAAGCACGCCACGACCTCCGAGACGTCCCGCTCCCGCACGGTCTCGTCCAGCGCGACCACTACGCGCTCGCGGCCGATCGCGCGCAGATTGATCCGTCGCGACGCCGCCTCATCCATGATCTGCCGCTGCCGCGCGGCGCCCACCAGCACGCAGATCGTGTCGAAGAAGTGCTCGTGCTCGAGCTGGCAGCCGAGCGCGCGCAGCCCGCGCGCCAGCTGCACGGCGCGGCGGTGCACGCGCGTCGCTATGGCGCGAATCCCCTCGGGCCCGTGATAGACCGCGTACATCGACGCCATCACCGCGAGCAGCACCTGCGCCGTACAGACGTTGCTCGTCGCCTTGTCGCGACGGATGTGCTGTTCGCGCGTCTGCAGCGCCATGCGCAGCGCGGGATTGCCCTCGGCATCGCGCGACACGCCTATGATGCGCCCCGGGATGTGCCGCTTGAACTCATCCTTCGTCGCGAAGAACGCCGCGTGCGGGCCACCGTAGCCGAGCGGCACCCCGAAGCGCTGCGAGTTCCCGACTGCCACGTCCGCACCCCATTCGCCCGGCGGCACGAGCAGCGCCAGCGCGAGCAGGTCCGTCGCCGCCGTCACCAACGCGCCCGCCTCGTGTGCCTTCGCGCAGAGAGGTGCGTAGTCGCGCACGGCGCCGTCCGTCGCCGGATACTGCAGGAGGCAGCCGACCACGCCGTCGCCGAACTCGAAGCCCGCCGGATCTTCGACGCGCACCTCGATTCCACGCGCCACCGCGCGCGTCGCGACTACAGCGATCGTCTGCGGGTGACACGCGGAGTCCACCAGGTAGACCGGTGTGCGCTCCCCCGCCCTCTTCACCACCGCCATCGTCATCGCCATCGCCTCGGCCGCCGCCGTCCCCTCGTCCAGCAACGAGGAGTTGGCGACGGGCAAACCCGTGAGATCGCTGACCATCGTCTGAAAATTGAGCAGCGCCTCGAGCCGCCCCTGCGCGATCTCGGCCTGGTACGGTGTATACGCGGTGTACCAGCCGGGATTCTCGAGAATGTTTCGCCTGATCACCGCCGGCACATCACAGTTGCTGTAACCCAGCCCGATGTACGAGCGAAAAACCTCGTTCTGATCGGTGAGCTCGCGCATCGTCGCGATCACCGCGTTCTCGCCTCGTCCCGGCGGAAGGGCGAGTGGCCGGCGCGATCTCACCGACTCCGGCACCACGGCGTCGATGAACGAGTCGAGTGAGTGATAGCCAAGCACTTCGAGCATCGATGCGACGTCGTCGCCACGCGGGCCCACGTGGCGAGCCGCAAATTCATTGGGGGCAGACACGATCGTTACTCCGGGAGGCTCGCGATGAGGTCGCGGTATCCTCCGCTGTCCTTGAGCGCCGCGATCTCGCTCTCGTTGCTCATCTCGATCTCTATCAGCCATCCCGCTCCGTAAGGTTCCGCGGACACGAGCTCGGGCTCCTTCGCCACCCTCTCGTTGATCGAGACGACCGTTCCCGATACGGGAGCGAACAGCTCACTCACCGATTTCACAGCCTCGATCACGCCGAACGGGCTGCCCGCCGTGACGCTGCTCCCAATCTTCGGCAGCTCGACGAAGACGATGTCACCGATGTGCTCGGCCGCGTAGCCCGTGATGCCGACCTTGGCGGTCTTGCCCGAAGGCGCGAGCCACTCATGCTCGCTCGAGTATTTCAGATTGTCCGGAATTTCCACGTGGCTTTTCGCCTCCTCAGGTCGAACGTCGGTAGAACGGCAGCGGTACCCCCCGCGCGGTCGCGCGCTGATCGCGAATGCCGACTTCGAGGGCTCCCTCCTGGGTAGACCGTCCAGCCGGCACGTACCCCATGGCAATCGCGAATCCGAGCGTCGGCGACGCCGTTCCGCTGGTGACGTGGCCGCATGCATCCGCCGCGCCGGGAAGATACAGAGGGTACCCGATGCGGGCGATGCCGCGTCCCTCGATCTTCATTCCCACCAGCGTCTTGCGCGGATTGCCCCGCGACCGCTCGAGTGCCGCGCGCCCCACAAAATCGGACGTCTTCGAGACACTCACCAGCCGCCCGAGCCCTGCCTCGAACGGCGTCGTGTCGCGATCGAGCTCGTTGCCGTAGAGTGGCATTCCGGCCTCCAGTCGCAGCGTGTCGCGCGCGCCGAGTCCCGCCGGCACGAGCCCGCGTGACGCGCCGGCCTCGAGCAGCGTGTCCCACACGCGGACGGCGTCCTCCCAGTCGACGAAGAGCTCGAACCCATCCTCACCGGTGTATCCCGTGCGCGCGAGAATGGCGCGGACGCCGCACGCGGTCGTCGGTGTACCGGAGTAGTAGCGGATCGTCTTCAGGTCCACGTCCACGAACGGTTGCAGAATCTCTGCCGCCCGCGGGCCCTGGATCGCCACGAGCGACGTGCGCATGGATGCATCGTCCAGGATGGCGTCGAATCGCGCGAGTCGTTCACGAAGCGCGGCCGCCACCACTGATGCGTTCGATGCGTTCGGGACGACCATGAATCTCGCCTCGCCGAGCCGATAGACGATGAGATCGTCCAGCACTCCGCCCATCTCGTCGACGATCATCGAGTAGTGCGCGCGCCCGACCGCGAGCGTGCTCGGCGCAGTCACGATCGCATAGTCGAGCGCACCCGCCGCCTCGGTCCCCGTGACGAAGAGCTCGCCCATGTGTGAGAGATCGAACAGCCCCGCCGCGGTCCGCACCGCGTGGTGCTCCTCGACGAGCCCTCGATACTGCACGGGCATCTCCCATCCGGCGAATGGAATCATGCGCGCGCCAAGGGCGCGATGACGGGCATCGAGTGCGGTCTTGTGCACGAGTGGTCGGTTATCGGGAACGAATCGGCGATCGACGAGCGCATTGGCGCACCGGGATCAGCGCGCGCTGGATTCTAATGTGGGGACCGCACGTCGCACAGTTCTCTCCATATGGCTGCAGCCGGCCCCCCTTCTAGCCCTTTACGTGGCTGCCGGACGAGCTCGGACGGCGGTCATCGTGCCCCGCAATGATCTCTCGCGCGCGCGCGAGCGCGAGGTCGATGTTGCCGGCGAGATTCTCGCTCCCGATCTCGACCACGGCGTCCGAGTCGGTGAGCGCAACCAGTGGCTGCATGTGCACCCCCGAGAGCACGACCGCCGTGCCGCTCTTTCGCGCTCGACGAATGACATCCAGCAAGGCGTGCACTCCGCTGCTGTCCATGGCGGGGACGTTGCGCATGCGAAGAATCAGCACCTTCGGATCGCCCGCGACCTGCGATACCGCATCCTTGAACGACTGCGCCGCTCCGAAGAAGAAGGGCCCGTTGATCTCGTACACCTCCACGCCCTTCGGCACCGTCCTGCGATCCATGAGCTCCTCGGTCCCCTCATCCGCGGCGAGTCCTTCTGCAATCTCCCTGGTGATCACGCTGACGTTGGTGACGGACGCCATGCGCCTGATGAACAGAAACGCGGCGAGCACCATTCCCACTTCGATCGCCACGGTCAGGTCCACCAGCACCGTCAGAAAGAAGGTCGTCAACAACACCGCGACATCGCTCTTGGGCGATCGCAGCTCGGCCAGGAACGTTCTCCACTCGCTCATGTGATAGGCGACCACCACGAGTATGGCGGCGAGGGTCGCCATGGGGATGTACGCGGCCCACTGCCCCGCGGCGACGGTGATGATCAGCAGTGTGAGCGCGTGAATCATTCCGGCCACTGGCGTGCGGCCCCCGTTCTTCACGTTCGTCGCCGTGCGCGCTATCGCGCCGGTTGCGGGGATCCCGCCGAAGAGCGGAGATGCCATGTTCGCGACTCCCTGCGCCACCAGCTCCATGTTGGAGCGGTGACGCCCACCGATCATTCCGTCGGCAACCACGGCGGAGAGCAGTGACTCGACCGCGGCGAGCAGGGCGATCGTGAATGCGGGGCCCACCAGCGACGTCACCTCATCCAGCGTGAGATGCGGGAATCGCGGGTGCGGCACCGTCGCCGCGATCTCTCCGAATCGCGATCCGATCGTCTCGACGGGCAGATGGAGCAGCGCGACGCCCACCGTCGTCGCAATCAAGGCGACGAAAGGCCCCGGCAGGCGCCGGCTCACGCGCGGCCAGGCGAGGATGATCGCCAGCGACACCAGAGAGACGGCGATCGCGTACGGCGAGATGGTCGTGATCGCCGACGCATACGCCGCCCACTTGGCGACGAAGGGCGCCGGCACCGGTCCCATCTCGAGGCCGAGGAAGTCCTTCACCTCGCCGGAGAAGATGATGACAGCGATCGCGCTGGTAAATCCGATCACGAGCGGATGCGGGATGAACTTGATCGCGCTTCCGAACTTCGCGAACCCCATCACCACGAGGATCGCGCCCGCCATCAGCGTGGCCACCGTCAGCCCATCGATGCCGTACTTCTGCACGATCGCGTAGACGATGACTACGAACGCCCCCGTGGGTCCGCCGATCTGCACGCGCGAGCCGCCGAGCCCGGAGATCAGAAAGCCGGCGACGATGGCGGTCCAGAGTCCGCGGTCGGGCGTAACGCCGCTCGCGATCGCGAAGGCAATCGCGAGCGGCAGCGCGACGACGCCGACGATCAGCCCCGCGATCGCATCGCTCGCGAACTGGGTGCGATCGTACGTCTTGAGCGTCGAGAAGAGCTTCGGTACGAACCCGTCGCGCAAGTTCACTCGAGGAGAGGTGCGGTGTTGCGCGGCGATGGGGGAGCCGCGTGCTCAGAAAGCTACTTGCGCACGACGCTTCCCGGGCGACTTCCGTCCTGCGGCTGGACGATGGGCGGTGCCGCGCGCCGCACGCTCATCGTTCGCG
>DATGDQ010000372.1:0-5099 GCA_035310785.1 Gemmatimonadaceae bacterium
ACTCCGGGAAGTAATAGAGTGCTCGTTTGCTGCTGGCGGAGATGCGTCGAGCGGCGGTGTCCTCCGTGCCGCGAGCCCTGTAGAAGGAGTCTACCTTCTCGAACGGATCCGGCGTAACGTACGTGGCGGATGCCTCCACTCCCGAGCTCCTCTCGATGAGCGCCTTCGGTATGTCCCGTTTCGCTCCGGGATAGATCGGTGGGCCCGGCACGAGCAGTAGTAGCGCCATGGAAGCCGCGAGGGTTCGGCCAGCAAGTAGGGTCATTCTGGGCATCCCGGGTTGTAGGAGCTACGCAGGACGAGGAAATCCCGCGAATATTCGTGGTGGCGTCAACGCGCCGTGTGCGGTGTATCACCAAGCGCAGTAATCGCACGTCTCTCCAACAATCATAGCGACAACATGGCTCTCTCGAATCCAGCATTCACCGACAGCGCGATCGCTCGGGCCCGTGCCGAAGGCGGCACCGGAGTCATGACCGTCGCCGGCTCGGCATGGAAGTCGTTCGCCCTCGTGCTCCTGGCCGCTGCAAGCGCCGGATACACGTGGTATCAGATCCTTCGCGTTCCCGATCGCGACATCACTGGCGTCATCTTCGGCGGAGCGATCGCAGCGCTCGTGGTGGCGGTCCTCACGTCCTTCAAGCCTAACCTCGCGCGGATCACGGCCCCCATTTACGCCGTGCTCGAAGGCGTCGCGCTCGGCGGCATTTCGTTCATCTATGACGCGCAATTCAAGGGCATCCCGCTCATTGCGGTCGGCCTCACCTTCGGTGTCGCACTCGCGATGCTCGCCCTCTATGCGACGCGCATTATCAAAGTGACCGACCGGCTCCGAAGCATCATCATCGGTGCGACCGTCGGCATCATGGTGTTCTACCTCATTTCCATCGTACTCGGCTTCTTCCACATCCAGATGCCCGGTGTGTTCGGCTTCGGGCTGACGGGACTGATCTTCAGCTCCGCCGTCGTGATCGTGGCGGCGATGAATCTTCTGTTGAACTTCGACCTGATCGAGCGTCTGTCCGGATCCGCACCGCAGCAGATGGAGTGGTACGCTGCGTTCGGGATGCTCGTCACGCTGGTGTGGCTCTATCTGGAGCTGCTGCGGTGGGCGTCGATCGTGTTCGGCGGCCGGCGGCGCTAGCAATTCCGCCGGTCACGCCGGCGGAAGATCCTTCTCCACCACGAGTGTGTAGCGTGCGGTGAGGGCCGCGATCGCGCCGATCGCGACCCACACCGGCATCAACACCGCTCCCACCACGCCAATGGTAAGTGGAATCTCGAGCAGCGAGTGTCCCTGCTCGTTCTTGATGATGATCCGGCGCACGTTTCCTTCGTGCACGATCTCCTTCACACGCGCCAGCAGATTCTGACCGTCGACCTTGTGCTCTTCGGTGGGCATCGGATCCTCCAGTAGTTGAGCGCTAGCTGCGTGAGAGCGCGCAGTCCGGGCGCAGCGAACCTGCGAGTTGTTCCCGGCGAGCTTATCGCACTACGCACACACGAGACCAGTAGTTGCAGCGCGATGGCTCGCCGTTCGCCCTGGCGAGCTCCGCGCATACCGGTCGCGCCACTCTCAATTTCCGCTGGAACGGGCGCCCCGGCGAGGGTAAGTTTCGGCATGTCTAGAAGCTTCCTCCGCTCCAGTTCGCGCCACGTGACGGCTTGTGCCGCGGCGCTCATGCTCGCCCTTCCCGGTCTTCGCGCCCAGTCCGGCAGCTCCACCCCGAACGCGCCCGTGAAGGTCGCGATGCTGGATCTCGCCTTCTACGGCAAGCGCGCCAATGACATCTTCCCCGGGGACACGGCCATGGCGGACACCGCGACTGCCGTCATGCGCAAGAATCTCCTGAATCAGCCGGGGATTGCCTTCGTCGATGCCGCATCCGTGGCTAAGGCGGTTGCGAGTCCGGCAGCGATGGCCGTGGTGCAGGATCGCCCGTGCAACGTCGTCGTGGCCTGCGCTCGAGCGGTCGGCCAGGAGCTTGGCGCCAAGTGGGTGGTGATGGGCAAGATCAGCAAGACGAGTGATCTCATCTGGATCTTCAGCGCTGAGCTCATCGATGTCGCGAGCGGGAAGCTCGTGCTCGACGATTCGTACGAGCTCAAGGGAATCGCGAGCGACATGGTGCCCAAGGGGGCCGAGGTGTTCGCGAGACGCGTGGCGAAGAAGGTGACGTCGCCGGATAGCGCGGTCGTGCAGTGAGCCCGCGCGCCACCGCTCGCCTCGCGAGCTGACCAGCACGACGATGACGCGAACCGCCGTCGTACTTCTGAGCGGCGGCCTCGATTCGGCGACGGTCCTCGCCATCGCCGTGAGGGAAGGATTCGAGATTGTCGCGCTCAGCTTTCGCTACGGACAGCGGCACGGCGCGGAGATCGTCGCTGCGCAGGCGATTGCCAGAAGCGCAGGCGTGCGACGGCACGTGATCGTCGACATCGATCTGCGCGTGTTCGGAGGCTCCGCCCTCACGAGCGATCTCGCCGTGCCGAAGGGGCGCTCCGCATGCGAGATGTCGGAGGGAATTCCGATCACGTACGTTCCCGCGCGGAACACGATCTTCCTGTCGTACGCGCTCGCGCTGGCGGAGGTGAGCGGCGCGAGCGACATCTATATCGGTGTGAACGCGCTCGACTACAGCGGCTATCCGGACTGTCGCCCCGAGTACATCGAGGCATTCGAGCGTATGGCGAATCTCGCGACGAAGGCCGGAGTGGAAGGGCGTCGTCTCACCATTCATGCACCGCTCATGCATCAGTCGAAGGGTGAGATCATCGCACGCGGCATGGAGCTCGGCGTCGACTACGCGCACACGCTGTCGTGCTACGATCCGGACGCGAGCGGCGCGGCCTGTGGGGAGTGCGACGCGTGCCAGCTGCGCCTGAAGGGTTTCGCCCAAGCCGGTGTGCGTGATCCGGTGCGCTATCGCGTACGGGCGGACGTGACATGACGTACGCGGTGAAGGAGATCTTCTTCACGCTGCAGGGCGAGGGCGCGAACACCGGGCGCCCGGCCGTGTTCTGCCGGTTCGCGGGCTGCAACCTGTGGACGGGTCGCGAGGCGGATCGCGCGGACGCAACGTGTCAATTCTGCGATACGGATTTCGTGGGTGTCGATGGGCCGGGCGGCGGAAAGTTCGCGACGGCCGATGATCTCGCGCGTGCGGTCGACGAGAAGTGGCCGGCGAACGTATCGGCGCGCGCGCGAAAGCTCGTCGTGTGCACCGGCGGAGAGCCGCTGCTGCAAATGGACCGCGCGCTGGTGCGGGCGCTGCATGCGCAAGGATTCGAGATCGCGATCGAGACGAACGGGACGCAGATGCCGCCGGAGGGGATCGACTGGATCTGCGTGAGTCCGAAGGCGGGCGCTCCTCTGGTGCTCACGGCTGGAAATGAGCTCAAGCTCGTGTACCCGCAGGCGGGCGGCGAGCCCGAGCGCTATGCGGATCTCGATTTCGAGCAGTTCTTCCTGCAGCCCATGGACGGACCCGACCGCGAGCGCAACACGGAGCTCGCGCTCGCATACTGTCTCTCGCATCCGCAATGGCGGCTGAGCATCCAGACGCACAAGCTGTTGGGAATTCCGTGATCGACGCGGGAATGGATGGCACTACCGGCGGCATCAACGATGACACTGGCGCCGAGATGGAGGTGTTCAAGAGCTTCACTCTCGAGGCCGCACACCGGCTGCCGAACGTGCCCGCCGAGCATCCGTGCGCGCGCGTGCACGGCCACTCCTTCGTGATCGAGCTGTGGGTCAGAGGATCCGTGGGCGGACGCAGTGGATGGGTGGTCGATTTCGCCGACATCATGGAGGCGTTTCGTCCACTCAACGAGCAGCTCGATCACCGGCTGCTCAACGACATCGACGGGCTCTCGAATCCAACCAGCGAGAATCTCGCGATCTGGATCTGGGAGCGCGTGTCGGCATCGTTGCGAGGTTTGTCGAAGGTCGTGGTCCGCGAGACCGCGACGTCGGGGTGTGTGTACCGGGGGCCGCGAGGCCGATGAGCTTTCACGCGGAGCGCGAACGATAATGCCGGCTGCCGAGCTGCTCGAGACGTTTCCGAATCCGTATCCGGGGCGTGACTACGAGGTGCGACTCGAGTGCAACGAGTTCACATCGATGTGTCCGCTGGGCGGCATCGAGAGCGATGCGGCGGAGCTCGCGCTGCTGAAGGGCGGCGCGCCGGACTTCGGGATCATTCGGATCGCGTATGTGCCCGACGCACAGTGCGTGGAGCTGAAGTCGCTCAAACTGTATCTCTGGAGCTTTCGCAACGACGGGATCTTCTACGAGCGCGCGGTGAACCGGATCCTCGATGATCTCGCGGCGGCAGTGAAGCCCAGATGGATGGAAGTCATCGGCGATTTCAATGTGCGCGGCGGAATCAAGAGCGTGATCGTCGCGCGCCACGGCGCGCGCACGATCGTCTGATAGGCGCTAGTACTTCCAGTTCCGCGTTTTTCCCTCTGCGATCCACTCGACGGCCTGGGTAACGCGCTTCGCCTTCGTGTCCTCGCGCTTCGCTTCGCTGATCCAGTCGCAGTACTCGCGACGTTGACCGGGCGGAAAGTTCGCGAAGACCGTCGCGGCCCTCCTGTTCTTCTTGAGCGCGGCCGCGAGCTCCTTCGGCACCTGTGCTTCCGGCTTCGGGGTCTTCGGACGCTTGACGGTGATCCCCGCATCGTTGAGCGCCATCGCCGCCTTGATGAAGCCGGTGAACTGCTTCTTGCTCGGCAACTCCTTCACCGACGTGATGCGGCCGAAGCTTCCGCGCGACTTGTCGCCGTTCGGCGGAACACCATCGATGAGCGATGCCTTCCAGAAGATGATGGAGCAGTGCTCCTTGAAGGCGGCCATCGCGCACATCATCTGTCCCTTGTAGTCGAAGAAGGGCGCGCTCCACTTGATCGTCTCGACGACATCGGGACACGCCTCGTGCACCATCTCCCGGATGCGCAGGAGGATGGGTTTCGCGAAGTCGTTTGCTCGCTCGATGTACGCGTCGACGCGCGGGTCGGTTGCCGGCATGACGTGATCCCCCCGAACTCTATAATGGTATGGCGAACTCCTTCTCGCCGGGGAGGATGATGGT
>DATGDQ010000373.1:0-2452 GCA_035310785.1 Gemmatimonadaceae bacterium
CCCTCGACGCGAAGAGCGACGATCTCGATCTGCGCCGGCTGCTCGCGGAGAAGACCTACGCGCATACTGCGGCCTACGATGCGGCGATTGCGAGCTGGTTCGCGAAGCAGCGCACCGAACGCTTTCCGGAGCGCATGCCGCTCTCGCTCGAGCGGCAGCAGTCGCTGCGCTACGGCGAGAATCCGGGACAGGAAGCGGCGTTCTACATCGAGCATCCGGGCGCCGGGCTCGCCTCGCTCGTGCAGCGCGGCGGCAAGGAGCTCAGCTTCAACAATCTGCTCGATCTCGAAGGTGCGCTGCTCGCCACGGACATGCTCGGAAACGAATTCCCGTGCTGCGCGATCGTGAAGCACACGTCTCCGTGCGGGCTCGCGGTCGCGCCAACGGCGCTCGAGGCGTACAAGAAGGCACTCGCGTGCGATCCGGTGTCGGCATTCGGCAGCGTCATCGCCTTCAACGTACCGGTGGACGAGAAGCTCGCGGACGTGATCTCCAGCCTGTTCGTCGAGTGTCTCGTCGCGCCGTCCTTCAGCGATGGCGCGGTGGAGATACTCGGCCGCAAGAAGAACTTGCGCATGCTCGAGGGGCGCGCCGCGTGGCCCGCCGGCTCGCTGGACTTCAAGCGCGTGCGTGGTGGCATGCTCGTGCAGGATCGCCCATCGATCGATTACAGCCTGCAGAGCTGGAACGTCGTGACGAAGCGCTCGCCGACCAACGCCGAGCGTGACGATCTCCTGTTCGCGTGGCGCGCGGTGGCCAGCGTGAAGTCCAACGCGATCGTGCTCGCACGCGCGGGGGCGACGATCGGGATCGGAGCCGGCCAGATGTCGCGCGTGGACGCGAGCTTCCTCGCGGTCCACAAGGCGCGCACGACGGGCTTCGATCCGGCCGGCTCGGTGCTCGGCTCCGACGCGTTCTTTCCGTTTCGTGACGGCGTGGATCACGCGGCCGAGGCGGGCATCTCGGCGATCATTCAGCCGGGCGGATCGATGCGCGATGCCGAAGTGGTAGCCGCGGCGGACGAGCGCGACATGGCGATGGTGTTCACGGGGGCGAGGCTGTTCAGGCACTAGCGACATGAACGCGGGCGACGCTCGCACTCTCGTTGCCTCTGCGTGGCGGGCCGTCCATCTTGCACTGCTGATCCGGTCCGGCGAACGCGCCGGCGGCTGCGCGTTCCCGAAACCGAGCATATGCCTCCGAAGAGCATCGATCCCGACTATCGTCCATCCTATCTTGCCGCTGCGATCACCTCGCTCGTCATCTTCGCGATCTATCTCGCCACGCTCGCTCCCTCGACGGCGATGTGGGACACCAGCGAGTACATCTCGGCGGCATACGTGCTCGGCATCCCACATCCGCCGGGCAATCCGCTCTTCGTACTGATCGGACGGTTCTTCGCCATCCTGCCGCTCGGACATCTCGGGGTCGCGACGAAGGTGAACATTCTCGCGGCGCTGACGAGCGCCGTCGCGGCCGGCATGTGGTTCCTGATCACCGAGCGCATTCTCGTCGGTTGGCTCACCGAGCGCTGGCAGCGGCTGGTGGGAGGCGCGCTCGCGGCACTGATCGGCGCCACGGAATTCACGGTGTGGAACCAATCCGTGGTGAACGAGAAGGTGTACACGGTCTCACTGATGGGACTCGCGATCATCTCGTGGCTCACCGTTCGCTGGTCGGACGATCCCGACGGCCCAATGGCCGACCGGCTGCTCGTGCTCATCGCGTATCTGCTCGGGCTCGGCTACGCCAATCACATGATGGGCTTCCTCGCCGGGCCGGCGGTGGTGGTCGCGGTGGCGGTGCGTCGCCCGGCGACGTTCCTCAGATGGAAGTTGATCGCGGCGGGCATCGGCGCGTTGCTGCTGGGCATGTCGCCGTTTCTCACGCAGCCCATTCGCGCGTCGCACTTCCCGCCCATCAACGAGGGCGAGCCCACGACGTGGGATGCGTTCCTCTACAACTTCAATCGCGGCCAGTACGGGAAGCCCGCGCTCCTCGACAGGCAGGCGCCGTTCACGGGCCAGCTCGGGATGTACTGGCTCTACTTCAAGTGGCAGTGGCTCCGTGACGTGAAGGATCAGTATCCGCGAGCGCAATCGATTCTCGCGATGATCTACATGATCCTCGGACTCATGGGCGGATACGTCCACTTCAAGCGCGACCGCAAGTCGTTCTGGTACTTCGGCACGTTCATGCTGACGCTCACGATCGTGCTCATCTACTACCTCAACTTCAAGTACGGGCACTCGCAGTGTCTGGCGATGGGCAATCCGCCGGATGTCGCCTGCGAGGTACGCGATCGAGACTACTTCTTCATCGTCGCGTTCTCCGCCTGGGGCGTGTGGGCGTCGCTCGGGCTCGTGTACATCTGGGAAGGCGTCGCCTCGCTGTTCGGCAGCGACGAGGTCAAGGTGGGCCGCGAGGTGATGGAGATGCCGCGCAAGACGTC
>DATGDQ010000374.1:0-4817 GCA_035310785.1 Gemmatimonadaceae bacterium
GGCTCGAGGTCGATGGACAGGCGCAGGTGTCGATGAATCTCGTGGACATCGAGAAGACGCCGATGTTCCGTGCCTACGACATGGTGAAGATGGAGGCCGCCGCGCACGGTGTATCGCCTACGTGGAGTGAGCTCGTCGGTCTCGTGCCGGAGCGTGCGGTCATCGATGCCGCCGCGCGGTATCTGCAGCTCCGCAACTTCTCGACGGAGCAGCTGCTCGAGCACAAGGTGCGCGCGGCGGCGAGCGGTGGGGTCACCGTGAGCGGCTTCCGCGCATCGGTCGCGTCGGCGAATCCGGCGCCCGGCGGCGGCAGCGTCGCAGCACACGCGGGCTCGCTCGCGGCGGCGCTCGTACAGATGGTTGCCGGGCTCACGATCGGCCGCAAGAAATACGCGGATGTCGATGCGACGTTCCAGGACATCGCGCAGCAGGCGGCATCGCTCGGCCAACGCCTCGCGCAGCTCGTCGAGCTCGATGCCCAGTCGTACGAGGCCGTGTCCGCGGCCTACAAGCTTCCGAAGGCGACTCCGGAGCAGGAGTCGAATCGCAAGGCCGCGATCACCGCGGCGCTCATCGGCGCGAGCGAGGTGCCGCTCGAGACGGCGCGCGCATGTGCGACGGTGGCGTCGCTCGCCGAGGTGGCGGCGCGGCAGGGAAATGCAAATGCGCGCTCGGATGCGGGGGTGGCGGCGCTCATGGCCGAGGCGGGGTGTCGCGGCGCCGCGTTCAATGTGAAGGTGAACGTCGACGCGCTCGATGACTCGGCTGCAGCGCACGGGCTCACCGAGGCGGCGGAGAACTTCGTGCGCGATGCGAGCGACGCGGCGAAGCGAACGGCGGAGCTGGTGCTCGGGGGCTGACCTGGACACGACAGCGCGGCGCGGACCATTGCAGGCCGCGCCGCGTGCGCAGAGGAAGTGATCGATCTACGGCTTGGCGGGCTTCACGGAGTGGGTCGTGTCCTTCTTCGCAGCTGTAGGCGCCGCACCCGCTCTGACTGTCGTCACCGTCCTGGGAGTGGCCACGGGCGGCGTCGTGACGGGCTGGGTTCTGGCCACCGTCGGCGAGGGCCCGGGCATCGTTTTGGCAGTGCCGTTGGCAGCAGGCGCTCCGACGGCGGGCGTTGTCGCGGCACCAGGGGTTGCTTTCACCGGAGTCGGCACCGGGCGGCCGGCCGTGGCTGCCGGATTTTTCGACGCGATGGAGCCGCCGGCCGACGCAGTCGCCACCACCGGACCAGGCGTCGTCGTCGCTGATGGCCCGCCGACTGCACCCGCGGTTCGGATGGTAGCCGGTTGCGTCCCCGCGGCTGGCGTCGCGGACGCGCACGGATCTGCGCCGGGCGCAGCCGAGGGCTGTGGCGCCTTCTTGTGCTTGAAGAGTGACGTGATGTTGGAAACCGTGGACGTGGCCGCGGCAACTGTCGATCCGGCTTGTCCAGCAGCGTTCTGAACGACGCCCGATCCGGTGGCGCCGGCGACCGCCATCGCGGTGCCCGCGGCGCCCTGGCTACTGCATGGTAGCGCGCTCGGCACCGTGCCGGCCGCCAGCGCCGCCCCGCTCGCGACCCCGTTGGTCAGCCCCTCGAAGTGCAGCGGAAACTCACCGCCCAACGAGTGCTGGTTGCCCTCGTACGAATTGATCTCGTCGACGGTAAGGTCCAGCATGAAGGTGAATCCGTAGATCTGCTGCCCCGGGTACCATGCCAATTCGAACTGCGCATCGCCGATTCCGCCGGCGGGCAGGGTGAACTTCGGATCGAAGCTGTTCCCTGCCACCTGCCCCATACCGCGCACGCCGTTGGCGCCGTACACGGTGTAGCGATTTCCCTTCTCGTCCACGGCCGTTCCCGAGCCCTGCAGGTACCCCAGCACCAGTGGGTTGGCGGTCTTGTTTCGGAAACGGACGATCACGTCGAGGATCTTGTACCCTCGTGCGTCGCTCGTGCGGAAGTTGGTGATCATCGCCGCGAAGTCAGTGGCCTCCGCACAATTCGGCGAGCTGCCGCACACGGTGGGAGCCGCTGTCGCGGCGGGGGCACTCGCCGCGGCCGCTCCGCCCTGTGCTCGAATGGTGGGCACCAGCGCGATCTGGACGGTAGTGAGTCCGGCGGCGGCGACAGCCCGCCTCATGCTTCGATACACTCGCATGTTCCACTCTCCTTGGCATCGGTTGAGGGCTCAATCCGATTGTCTATTGCGCGGAAAGCGGTCGAAAACCGTCATGCGGTGATCGTCACCGGGGAGGCCCGGTCGAGGGCCCCGGCGCTGCGGGAGAGTGTCGTTGTGTGACAGCTGAACTGGCGTGCCCGGTGCTGCCCTAGTTCGACGTATACGCCGTCAGAATCCTCGGGCCCGCATCCGTGATCGCGATCGTGTGCTCGAAGTGCGCCGCGCGCGAGCCATCCGCGGTCACCACCGTCCATCGGTCCGGCATCGTGCGCGTCTTCGGCGTGCCCACGCTCACCATGGGCTCGATCGCGATCGTCAGCCCCGGCGTGAGCTTCATCAGGCGCTTGGGCTTTCCATAGTTCGGCACCTGCGGCTCCTCGTGGAACTCCGTGCCGATCCCGTGCCCCACCAGGTCGCGCACCACGCTGAATCCCGCGCCCTCGGCCACCGACTGCACCGCGGCCCCAATGTCGCCGATGTGATTGCCGATCACCGCCGCCGCGATTCCCGCCTCGAGCGCGCGCTCGGTGACCGCGAGCAGCTGCTTCGATGTCTCATCCACTTCGCCGATCGCGACGGTGGTCGCGGAGTCGGTGAAGAATCCCTTGAAGCGCACGCCGATGTCGAGCGACAGCACGTCGCCTTCGCGCAGCACGCGCTTCTTCGACGGGATCCCGTGCACGATCTCCTGATTGATCGAGGCGCAGACGGAGCCCGGAAAGCCGTACAGTCCCTTGAACGCCGGCGTCGCGCCCTCGTGGCTCCGGATGAACGACTCCGCCATCTCGTCCAGCTCCCACGTCGAGACGCCCGCCTTCGCCTGCGCACGCAAGTGCGAGACGGTCGCGCCAAGAATGCGCCCGCCCTCCGCCATCAGCTCGATCTCGCGTGGCGACTTCAGCGCGATCATCCCTCGAGTGCCTTCATCACGATTCTCGTTATGTCCTCGATGTCGCCGAGTGCATTTACTCGTACCACGCGCGCACCGTTGTGATCCCGCGTGCGAGCATCATACCAGTGGATCACCGGCTCCGTTTGGTCACGATACGCACGCATGCGGGCGCGGATCGCATCGGGCTCGTCGTCCCTGCGACGAACGAGCTTCCCGCCGCACTTGTCGCACGGAGTGCCCGGCTCGCGCCCCGTGTAGGGCGTCTGGCAGCTCTCGCACGTGGTGCGCGCGCTGAGCCGGCGTACCAGCTCATCCTCGCCCACCTCGAACAGCAGCACGGCATCCACTCGCCGGCCGAGCTCACCCAGCACGCGCGCGAGTCCCTCCGCCTGCGGCACGGTTCGCACCACACCATCGAGCACGACGCCCTTCGCGGCGCTCGGGTCCGCGAGCGCCTGCTTCATGATGCCGAGGATGACGGAATCGGGAACCAGGTCGCCGCGATCCATGGCGGCCTTCGCCGCGAGGCCGAGCGGGGTGCCCTGCGCGACCGCGGCGCGCAGCACGTCGCCGGTCGCCAGCTTGGGAATGCCGAATTGTTTCGCGATGCGCTCGCCCTGCGTTCCCTTCCCCGCACCCGGCGGCCCGAGCAGGACGATATTCATGACGCGGTGTTCGTCGCGGTGTTCATCGTGCGAGCCCTCTTGGCGTGAGTGTCCAGCAGCAACACGGTGAGGTGCTCGCGGGGATCAGCCGCGGTCGCGAAACCTCACGCGAGCACCCTTCTTCATGAATCCGTCGTATTTCCGGATCAGCAGCTGCTGTTGCACGACCTGGACCGTGTCCAGTCCCACGCCAACGACGATCAGCAGCGACGTTCCTCCGAACCGGAACGGCACGTTGATCATGTCCGAGATCAGAATCGGCAGCAGCGCGATGACCGTCAGAAAGATCGCGCCCGGCAGCGTGATGCGCGTGACGACGCGATCGATGTACTCGGCCGTGCGCGCGCCCGGCTTCACGCCCGGAATGAACCCGCCCTGCTTCTTCAGATTCTCGGCGATGTCGATCGGATTGAAGATGATCGACGTGTAGAAGTACGTGAAGAACAGAATCAGCACCGCGGACAGGAGATAGTACCACCCCGTGCCCGGCTGAAAGTATTCGGCGATCTCCTGCATCTTGGGCGACTTGCTGAACTGCGCGAGCGTGCCCGGGACGACGATCACCGTCTGGGCGAAGATGATCGGCATGACGTTCGCCGCGTTCATGCGGAGCGGAATGAAGTTCTTGGCGCTCTCCCGCTGTCGTCCCCGCGCCATCGTGCGCTGTGGAATCTGGATCGGCACGCGCCGCGCCGCGACCGTGATGGCGACCGTTCCCGCGACGACCAGCACCATGATGACGCCGAGCAGCACGAGCTTGGGCACCGCCGTGGTGCCGGTCTGCACGTACTGGAAGGTCTGCCCGATTCCCGGCCAGATGCGCTCGACGATGGAGAAGAAGATCAGGAGCGACGCGCCATTACCGACGCCGCGCTCGGTGATCTGCTCGCCCAGCCACATGACGAACATCGCGCCGGTCGTGAGGAAGAGCACCATCTGCAGCCGGAACGCGAGACCGGGATGCACCACCGCGCCCGCGAGCGACTCGGTGAAGAGCGCGTATCCCCACGCCTGCAGCATCGCGATCGCCACCGTGAGGTAGCGCGTGTATTGCGTGATCTTGTTCCGGCCCTCCTCCTCGCGCTGCAT
>DATGDQ010000375.1:0-6743 GCA_035310785.1 Gemmatimonadaceae bacterium
GAGCGGACGCGCGCCGAAGCTCTCGTCGTAGCCATGCGTGCTCAGGAAATCCGTTGCTGCCTCGGTGAGCTTGAGAACGATCTCCTCCTCGCCCAGCCGCCGCTGCACTTCCTTCATCAGAATCGAAACGATCATCGCGATGTGCTCCTTGCCCAGCGGGTGGAACACGATCACGTCATCCAGTCTGTTCAGGAACTCCGGATTGAACACACGCTGGATCTCTTCCTTCACCTTGTCCTGAATCCGGCCGAAGTTCTCCTTCTCGCCGGGAGTGGTGAACCCGAGTCCCTTGCCCTTCGTGATGTCCCGCGCGCCGACGTTCGACGTCATGATGACGACGGTGTTCTTGAAGTCGATGACACGCCCGTAGTTGTCCGTCAGATGTCCTTCGTCGAGCACCTGCAGCAGAATGTTGAAGACATCGGGATGCGCCTTCTCGATCTCGTCGAGCAGCACCACGCTGTACGGCTTGCGCCGGACGGCCTTGGTGAGCGTCCCGGAATCTTCGTAGCCGACGTAGCCCGGAGGCGCGCCGATGAGCCGCGACACCGAGAACTTCTCCATGTACTCGCTCATGTCGACGCGAATGAGCGCCGACGGATCCGCAAAGAGAAACTTCGCGAGCGAGCGAGCGAGCTCGGTCTTGCCGACGCCGGTGGGCCCCGAGAAGATGAACGAGCCGATCGGACGCGAGGGATCCTTGAGGCCGGCTCGGCTCCGGCGGATCGAGCGCGCGAGCGCCTTGATCGCCTCGTCCTGACCAACCACGGACTCGTGCAGCTCCTCTTCCATGCGGAGCAGCCGCGAGCTCTCCGCTTCCTGCAGACGCATGACCGGAATTCCCGTCCAGCGACTGACGATGAAGGAGATCTCCTCCTCGCCCAGCACGGGGCGGAACGACTGCCGGTGCTTCTCCCACTCATCCTGCTTCTTGCGAATGTCACCCTGCAGCTCGCGCTCGCGATCACGCAGCGATGCCGCGCGCTCGAAGTTCTGGTCGCGCACGGCGGCTTCCTTCTCGCCGTTCACGCCCTCGAGCTTCCCTTTGAGCTCGGCCACCTCGGGCGGCGGAGCCTGCGCCGCCAGACGTGCGCGCGCGCCTGCCTCGTCGATCACGTCGATCGCCTTGTCCGGGAGGAAGCGGTCGGTGATGTAGCGCTCCGACAGCTTCGACGCGGAGACCAGCGTCGAATCCGGGATCGTGACGTGGTGATGGTCCTCGTACTTCTTGCGGAGCCCCTTCAGAATCTCGACGGTCTCATCGACGGACGGGGGATCGACGACGACAGTCTGGAAGCGACGCTCGAGCGCGCCGTCCTTCTCGATGTACTTGCGATACTCGTTGAGCGTGGATGCACCGACGCACTGCAGCTCGCCCCGCGCGAGCGCGGGCTTGAGCATGTTGCTCGCATCGATCGCGCCTTCGGCCGCTCCTGCGCCGACGAGCGTGTGCAGCTCATCGATGAACAGGATGACGTTCTTGTTCTGCGCGATCTCGTTCATGACCGCCTTCAGCCGCTCCTCGAACTGACCGCGGTACTTGGTGCCGGCAATCACGGCCGCCATGTCGAGTGCGAGCACGCGATTGTCGCGGAGCGAGTCCGGGCATTCGCCGTTCGCGATGAGCTGCGCGAGCCCCTCGACGATGGCCGTCTTGCCCACTCCCGGCTCTCCGATCAGCACCGGATTGTTCTTCTTGCGACGGGTGAGGACTTCCATCACGCGCTGAATTTCCTTCGCGCGACCGATCGTCGGGTCGAGCTGTCCCTCCGCAGCAAGCTGCGTCAGATCGCGGCAGAAATGGTCGAGGGCGGGCGTCTTCGACTTCTTGTCACCCTTCGTCGGCTGCGGCGGAGCTGCATTGCCCTGTTGCGCGGTGGCCCCACCCTGCGGCATTTCGGTGCCGAGCAGCCGGAGCGTCTCCGCCCGCGCGGCGTCCAGATTCACGCCGGTGTCCGTGAGGACCTGCGCAGCGATCCCCTTCTCCTCGCGCAGAAGCCCGAGGAGGAGATGCTCGGTGCCGACGTAGCTGTGATTCAGCTCGCGCGCCTCGCTCATGGCGAGCTCGAGCACTTTCTTCGCGCGCGAGGTATAGGGAAGGTCTGGGCCCGTTGTCTGCGCCGCTTTCCCCTTCTTGACCGTTTCCTCGATCTTCTGCTGAATCTCATCGAGGTCGACGCTCAAATTCTGGAGAACGGCCGCAGCAACTCCCTCACCCTCGCGGATGAGGCCGAGCAGAATGTGCTCTGTCCCCACGTACTCGTGGTGAAGGCGGGCGGCTTCCTCGCGGGCCATCGCGAGGACCTTCCGCACGCGCTCAGTGAAGTTGTAGCCGTTCATAGATCCCTCTGTGCCGCGGAGTGTCGCCCCGGAGGCTCACCCCTACAAACCTCTACGTGCCAGCTTCCGCTGCCAGTGCCTGTCGCACGTATCGTGCGCGCGCAAGATTGGCTTCGCTCTCCGAGAGCGGCCGGCCTTCCGCGTGGGACAGGTGTGCAGCTTGCGAAAAGATCAGGAGCTTGTTGAGGGTATATACACTCAGGCCAGTGATCAGTTTCAGACCAACGGCCAGGCGCACGCCGCTCAGGAAATTCATCGCTTCGTCGAACGTCAGGCTGCGCGCGTAGCGGAGTGTTCCGTATGCCCGCCAGAGCTTGTCTTCAATAATATAACCAGCGTCGCGAAGCAATACTCGTCTCGCCTCTTCTTCGCGCGCGATCACCGTGCTCAAGACCTGTAGCAGCTTGTCGATGATCTCCTCCTCGGACCGGCCCAGTGTCGTCTGATTCGAGATCTGGAAGAAATTGCCGACAACTTCACTCCCCTCGCCGTAAAGGCCGCGATAGGTAAAGCCGATCTGTTGCAGCCCCGCGAGCGTCTTGTTGATCTCCTTGGTCAACACGAGCCCCGGTAAATGGATCAACGCGCTCGCACGCAATCCGGTGCCCGTATTCGTCGGACACGAGGTGAGAAATCCGAACTCCTCGTGAAACGCGAACGGAATGCGCTCCCCGAGCTCCTCGTCGATCCGCTGCATGTCTGCGAACGCGTCCGCCAGGTTGAAGCCCGACCGGAGCGTCTGTAGACGCAGATGATCCTCTTCATTTACCATGACGCCTATTCCGTCGCCAAGAAACACGGCGGCGCCGCTCCTGACCGGATGTTGCGCGTCCAACCCCGCCAGCTCCTTGCTAATGAGGTGGCGTTCATGGAGGAGCAGCCGATCGTCGGACGCTAGTTCGTCGACTCGAACCAACAGGTTGCGGCGTAGATGCGGCGATCCTTCCACCGCCTCCCGCACGCGTGCCAGGATTCTGAGGCGCTCACCGTCCCGTGCCCGCCCCGGAAACGCAAACCCCTCCAGATTCCGCGCCAGGCGCACCCGGGTGGACAGGACGATCCCCGAGTGGTCACCCGAGGCGTCCAGCCAGTTCACGCCGCCATCCGGCAACAACGACAAATCGAGCGTCACTCCATCACCTTGAGCTGGTCCCTCAACTTCGCCGCTTCCTCGAACTGCTCCTGCTCGACCGCCCGCCGAAGCCGTGTCCGCAGCTCCGTGGCGACCGATGCACCTTCCTCCACGGCCTGAGCGGGTGGATGATAGCGTTTCCCCTGGTGTTTCGACGTTCCATGTACGCCGCGCAGCAGGTCCCGGATCTTCACCTCGAACGCGCCATAGCAATAAGCGCAGCCGAGTCGACTCGTGTTCCGGAAATCGCGCAGGGTGGAGTTACAGAACGTGCACCGCCAGCTCTCGCTCCCCGCCAACAGCTGCTTCTGCTGGACCGCCTGAATGAAGTCGGCGAGCGGCTGCTTCGGCATCGTGACATGCGTCTCGATGCCGCGTTCAGCAGCGCACTTCTCGCACAGATTGAGCTGACGTATCGGTGGGTCCGTCACCTGTGTGACCTGGACCACCGCGTCGCGCTCCTTGCAGCTATCGCACAGCATCAGGCAGCACCTCCCGTGTATCTACCCCTGCAAACGACGGACGTCCCTGCCACTGATCCGTTTGGCACGAAATCAGGCAAGCACCTCCCGCACATCGGTTTCCTGCAATTTGCCATCTTCCAGCAACAACGCACGATCCGCGCGCGCCGCGAGCGACCTGTTATGAGTGACGACGACCATCGCGATGTTGAGGTCTCGCACGAGCTGTGTGAACTGCTCGTGCAGCCGTTCGGCATTCGCGTGATCCAGATTACCGGACGGCTCGTCCGCGAGCACCACCACGGGATCCACCGCCAGCGCGCGCGCCACCGCCGTGCGCTGCTGCTCCCCTCCTGACATCTCCGACGGCCGGTGCGTACTGCGCGCGCTGAGTCCGACGCGCGCGAGCATGTCCTGCGCTCTCGCGCGTGCCCGCGGCGTGTCCCAGCCGGAGATTCGCAACGGCATCATCACATTCTCCAGCGCGGAGAACTCGCGCAAGAGGTGATGAAACTGAAAGACGAATCCGACCTTTCTGTTCCGCAATTTGGACAACTCCTCGTCACCGAGCGCGCTCAACGCCTGCCCATCGAGGGTCACCTCGCCGTGCGTGGGCCGATCGAGCGCGCCGAGGATGTGGAGCAGCGTGCTCTTGCCTGCGCCACTCGCGCCGACCACCGCGATCATCTCGCCTCGCCGCACGTCCAGGCTCACCGCGTTGAGCACGTCGACCGTCCCTCCATCGCCGCCGACATACGACTTCGACAGCTCGCGCGCCTCGATGACGTTCATTCGTGTCGAATCGCCTCGACGGGAAAGAGGCGTGCCGCCTGCATCGCGGGATACAGCGTCGCGATCGCCGCGATCGCGATGCTCGCCGCGATGATCCACAACACATCCCCGACCTGTATCGTCACGGGGAGGTGATCGATGAAGTACACGGTGGGATCCAGCGGAATGAGCTGCCCGCGATCGATCGAGAGTCCGGCGGTCACGCCGATCGCCACGCCGACCGCGGTGCCCACGATGCCGATGACCAGCCCCTGCGCGAGGAAGATCTTGCGCACCGAGCGCGCGGGAAGCCCCATCGCCTTGAGAATGCCGATCTCCCGCGTCTTGTCCTTCACCACCATCGTGAGCGTGCTGACGATGTTGAACGCCGCCACCAGCACGATGAGCAGCAGGATGACGCGCATCGCGAGCTTCTCGAGCTTGAGCGCCTGAAAGAGCTGCGAGTTCACTTCCTGCCAATCGAGCACGCGGTACGGATAGCCCAGCGAGTCGGAGAGCTGCCGCGCGACGTCGCCGGCTTCCCACCGATTCGTGGTGCGCGCCTCGATTCCCGTGACGGCGTCGCCCAGGCCGGCGAACTCCTTGGCGCGATCCAGGTCAACGTAGATGTACGAGTTGTCGTACTCGTACATGCCGGTCTCGAACACTCCCGTCACCTCGAACTGGAAGACACGCGGCACGTAGCTGCCCACCGCCGCATTGAACTTCACCCCCGCCGGCGACACGAGCGTCAGCTTGCTTCCCGCGAATACGTTCAGGCGCTCGGCCAGTCGCTTGCCGAGCACGGCGCCGCGGTGCTGCCCGTCTTCCGTCTCGAAGCGGAAATCGCCCGTGGCGGCGTGCTTCCGAATGGTCGTGACGTCCGGCACCCCCGGTCCCGCCGGCGGAATGCCCTCCACGAACACACCCTCGGCATACGAGTGCCCGTTGGCCGTCGCGAGCCCCTGCGTGAGCACGAAGGGTGCGGCTGCAACGACCCTCGGATTGTGCCGCACGCGCGCGAGCGTCGGCTGCCACTCCTTGAGCACGAGATCGTCACCGAAGGTGAGCACGCGCAGATCGGGGCTGCCCACCAGGATCTTTTCGCGCAGGTCCGTCTGCATCCCGGTCATCACGCCGTTGATGACGATGAGCGCGCTCACACCAACCAGCACGCCACCGATGGCGATGACGCTGATGAATGAAAAGAGACGCGCGCTGCCGCGGCTGCGGAGATACCGCCAGGCTATCGAGAGCTCGAGCCTGCTCATTCGGGACGCATGGTCGGAAAGAGGATCACATCACGGATGTGTGTAATACCCGTGAGATACATGAACAGCCGATCGATGCCGACACCGACGCCGCCCATCGGCGGCATCCCGTGCTCCATCGCGCGCAGGTAGTCCTCGTCGATGGCCGAGGCTTCCTCATCGCCGTCCGCGCGCAGGCGCGCCTGCGCTTCGAAGCGGCGACGCTGATCGAGCGGATCATTGAGCTCACTGAACGCGTTCGCGAGCTCGCGCCCGCCCGCGAAGAGCTCGAAACGCTCCGTCAGCTCCGGCGCTCCGCGCTTCGGCTTGGCGAGGGGCGAGAGCTCGACGGGATAGTCGACGACGAACGTCGGCTCCTGGAGTGTGCGCTCGACGTGCGCCTGAAAGAGCTCGTCGAGCAGCTTTGGTCGCGAGAGCGTCTCCGCCTTTGCGACATCGGCGCGCAGGGCAGCCCTTTTCAGATCGGCGTCGCTCATCGCGAGCGCGTCCGCGCCAAGCGCGGAGCTCAGGGCGGCGACCCACTGGACGCGCGGAAACGGCGGCTGGAGCGCCGGCACCGCGACGCTGAACGCCGGATGCGC
This sequence comes from Gemmatimonadaceae bacterium, assembly GCA_035310785.1. Taxonomy (GTDB): domain Bacteria; phylum Gemmatimonadota; class Gemmatimonadetes; order Gemmatimonadales; family Gemmatimonadaceae; genus FEN-1250. Next base: position 6,557 of record DATGDQ010000375.1, read on the forward strand.
GCGCACACTGTCGGCGGCAGCGACGATCAGCTGTTCGACGAGCCGCATCATGTCTGTATAATCCGCGAATGCCTGATACCACTCGAGCATCGTGAACTCGGGATTGTGCGTGCGGTCGATGCCCTCGTTCCGGAAGTCGTGCCCGATCTCGTACACCGCGTCGAAGCCGCCCACGATGAGGCGCTTG
>DATGDQ010000376.1:0-6492 GCA_035310785.1 Gemmatimonadaceae bacterium
GACTGCCTTCGTGATGATCGGCTATTTCGTTTTTGCGGCTGCATGGCCAGCGGTCGCGTCGTCGTTGACGATGCTTTGGCCAGAGGCAATTCATGTCCGCTTGCTCGCGGTGGGCGCCGCCGCGATCAATTCGGTGGCGAATGTCGGCTCGTTCGTGGGTCCGTATCTCTGGGGCGTTTCGCGCGACGCCTCAGGCAGCTTCCAGGCTGGCTTGCTGGCGCTCGCGGCGACCGCTCTCATGACGCTGCTTCCGATGCTGTTCCTCCGCCGCCAAGTGCACGAGGCAAGGACGATTCCCGCGAATGCCGTCACCTGAGCGGCATTTGAAAGCTGAGTTTGGCTCGAAGGTTGCTTTCTTTACGCTCCGTACCCAATCGGAGCTCGTAATCGTGAAAAATACGCTCGTAGTGCTCGCGTTGGCTGCCGCCGCGCTCGGCGGATGCAAGAAGACGTCGGACGGCGACGTCGTCGTGGAAACACCGCGGGTGACGTCGCAGACGGACACCGTCAAGATGCCGACGGTCGAGACCTCGACAGACACCGTGAAGACGGTGGTGCCGAAGGTCGAGGTGAAGAAGGAGACGACCAGCGTGACGGTGCCGAAAGTCACGGTGAAGAAGAAGCCGTAACCGACGGCCGCTGGGGGGCGGCGATTATTGTCGCGCCTCTCGCCGCGCCGTATATTTCGATCGTCCCAGGTCCCGAGGGAAGTTCGCCCTCTAACTCCGTCAGGACCGAAAGGTAGCAGCGGCATGAGGTGTCGTTCGTCGCCTCGTCAGACCTGGGATATCGCGCGGCTCGCTGAGCGCTCACCCAACGCGGCAGCCTCGCGCGAGATCAGAGTGTAGTGAACCGGTCGAGGAGAGCCCGGCGGGCAGACCGCCGGGCTCTCCTCGCATTCCCCGCCGCCATGTACATCTCGCTCGCCCGCAAATATCGTCCGAAACGCTTCGCCGACGTCGCGGTGCAGTCGCACGTCAGCAATACGCTCAAGGGTGCGATCGCCCGCGGGCGCGTGGCGCACGGCTATCTGATGTGCGGCCCTCGCGGCGTGGGAAAGACCACGCTCGCGCGCGTGCTCGCGATGGCGCTCAATTGCGAGAACAAGTCCGGAGACGGCGAGCCGTGCGGGGTGTGCACGAGCTGCCAGCGCATCTGGACGGGGAGCACCAGTCTCGACGTCGTCGAGATCGACGCGGCGTCGAACCGCGGCGTCGACGACGCGCGCGATCTCCGGGAGCGCGCGATGTACGCGCCGTCGGGCGACGATCGCTACAAGGTGTACATCGTCGACGAGGCGCACATGCTCACGCGCGAGGCGTGGAACGCGCTGCTCAAGGTGCTGGAGGAACCGCCGCCACGCGTGGTGTTCGTGTTTGCGACCACGGAGCCGCAGAAGATCGCGCAGGCAGCGGCGCCGGTGCTGAGCCGTCTCCAGCGATTCGATTTCAAGCGCATCGGGCCGGCGGATGTGCGCGCGCGACTCGCCTCCGTGCTGGAGGCGGAGCACGTGCAGGCGACGCCGGATGCGCTCGCGATGCTCGCGCGCGCGGCGGACGGGTCGATGCGCGATGCGCTCAGCCTCACGGACCAGACGCTCTCTCTGGGCGAGGGTGTGCTCACGGCAGAGCGCGTGCGCGAAGCGCTGGGGCTGATCGCCGAGGAAGAGTATCTCGCGATCTACGATCTCATCGCCGCGCGCAATGCGGCGGCGATCTTTCCCGCCGTCGCGCGGCTCGTCGATGCGGGCGTGGATCTCGGCGCGTTTCTCAGCGGGCTCGCGGACGTGTTCCGCGCCGCGCTCGCGCTCGCGCTCGGCGATGCGACTGGAGGGGTCGCGGAGCTGTCCGATCGCACGCGCGAGGAGCTCGGGGCGCGCGCCGGACAGCTGGCATCCGGCGATCTGCTGCGCATGCTGAGCGCGATCACTGAGCTCGAGCCGCGATTTCGTCGCAGCGCTCAGCAGCAGATGCTGGTGGAGACGATGCTCGTGCGCTTCGCGCTCATGGATCGCACCGTGTCCCTCGAAGAAGTGCTTCGCGAACTGGGTCCCGGCGACGCTGGAGATGAGGAGAGCGATGACCGCAGTGCGCCGCGTTCCGCGCCGCGGGCCCCCTCGCCGGCTCCCGCACCCGGGCGCACGCCGCGCGAGAGTGCTGCGCCGGCGTCGAGCGCGCAGTCGACGGCAGCGACGCCGGTCGAGCGGCCGCCGCTCTCGGTGGCTGCGTTGCGCGAGCGCTGGGAGTCGGTTCTCGGACGATTGCGCGCGGGCGGTCGCATGACGCTGGTGGCGGCGCTCGAGCACGTGATGCCGGCGGAAGTGTCGCCCGCGGGCGAGATCACCTTCGAGGTCGCGGAGGGGTTCGAGCACATCGATGCGCCGATCATGAATGGGGCGCGCGAGCTCGTGGCGGCGATCAACGCGGAGCTCGAGGGTGCGACGCGAATTCAGGTGCGCGTGCCATTCGCTCCGCCGCAACGTGAAGGCGCGACGAAGCGGCTCACGGCGGAGGCTGTGAAGGCGGAGCGTCTCTCGTCGCTGCGACGCCGTGATCCGGCGCTCGATGCCGCCGTGCGCGAGCTCGATCTCGAGCTGATGGATTGACGCCGGACGCGCGTTGCGGCGCGAGACTTACACACGGTAGCTTGCGGCTCCGCAGGCCACTTTTCTTCGGGATGTCATGGCTGATTTCATGAAGATGCTTCAGCAGGCGCAGCAGATGCAGGGGCGCTTGCAGCAGATGCAGGAAGAGATGGAAAAGCTGACGCTCACGGCAACGAGCGGCGGGGGGATGGTGACGGCGACCGCCGACGGAAAAGGGCAGATCAAGCGCATTCAGATCGATCCGGCCGCGGTGAACGCCTCCGATGTGGAGATGCTCGAGGATCTCGTGCTGGTGGCGATCACCGAAGTGCAGAAGAAGGCGGCGACCGCGGCGCAGGAGGAGATGCAGAAGCTCACCGGCGGTCTCAATCTCCCGTTCAAGCTGCCCTTCTGATGTCGGCGATCGACGAGCTGGCGACCGAGCTCTCACGGCTGCCGGGAATCGGGCGCAAGACGGCGCTTCGACTCACGTACCACCTGCTTCGACAGCCGGCCGAGCAGAGCCGGCGGCTGGCCGATGCGCTGGGCGGACTCGCCGATCGTGTGCATCGCTGCTCGATCTGCGCCAACCTCACCGAGGACGATCCCTGCGACATCTGCGCGGACAGCCGCCGCGATCACACGCTGGTCTGCATCGTCGAGGAGGCGAGCGACATCGGGGCGATCGAGCGCGCGGGGGAGTTTCGCGGCGTGTACCACGTGCTCAATGGCCGTCTCTCGCCGCTTGATGGCGTGGGCCCGGAGGACCTGAACATCGAGCGGCTCGTCGAGCGCGTAACGCCGGGAGCGGTTCGGGAGGTGATCATCGCCACGAATCCCAGCCTCGAGGGTGAGGCAACGGCGCTATATGTGCAACGACAGCTTGCGTCACACGTTCCGGTCATTTCGCGCATCGCGCGCGGAATTCCGGTGGGCGGAGATCTCGAGTACGCGGACGGGGTCACTATCGCCCAGGCACTCTCCGCACGACGGGAGATGTAATGGCGCGCCTGAGCTGGAAGGCCGTGGGGGCTGGCTTTGCCGGTGGCGTTGTGGTGGGTTTAGTCGTCTGGACACAGCAGACCCACCGAGATCGATACAACCTGTTCAGCACGAGCGCCTGGCGCCGTTTGGCGGCCCTGGGACACATCGGTGGGACGGCTAGTGCCCAGAATGTGGTGCTCCTGCGCGACTACGTGGCCTGGGAGAGGAGCCCCAAGTTGCGTCGTCGTGGCGAGCGCCTCTTGCGCCGAATGGAACAGTCCCTCGTCTGAAGGACCTTAATGCCCGTTGGTGCTGCCAGCTGGTCATTCACCGAAGATGACCTCGGGGCGATCATGCGATCGCTCCAGCAGTTCTTGTACGACAGCAATGCACGCTGCGCCCTGCTCGTGGATCGATCCGGGCAGCTCGTGGCGACCGTCGGCGAGCAGCCGCGCTTCGATGCGACCGCGTTCGCCACGCTCACCGCGGCCGACTTCAGCGCGAACGACCAGCTCGCGCGCCTCATCGGCGAGACGGAATTCAATTCACTCTTCCATCAGGGCGAGCAGGAGTCGATGTACCTCGTCGACATCGCGCGCCGCGTGATCCTCGTGGTGCTGTTCGACAACCGCACGACACTCGGCCTCGTCCGACTCAAGGTGAAGGGTACGGTGGAGGAGCTGGCTCGCCTCTTCACCGCGATGTTCCAGCGGGCTCGCGACACCATGCATCAGCCGAACATCCTGGCGGGCGCCGAGGATGAGATCGATCGACTGTTTCAGTAGAGAAGGACACCACCATGTCGATGATCAACTACGCCGCCCGTGAGATCAGCTGCAAGATCGTGTACTACGGCCCCGGGTTGGGCGGCAAGACCACGAATCTCGAGCACGTGTACGGACGAGTGCAGCCGAGCACGCGCGGCAAGCTGATTTCGCTCGCCACCGAGACCGAGCGCACGCTCTTCTTCGATTTCCTTCCGGTGGATCTCGGAACGATTCGCGGATTCAAGACGCGCTTCCATCTCTACACGGTGCCCGGCCAGGTATACTACAACGCCAGCCGCAAGCTGATCTTGAAGAGCGTGGATGGAATCGTGTTCGTGGCCGATTCGCAGTTGGAGCGAATGGAGGCGAACCAGGAAGCGATGCAGAACCTGTACGAGAACATGCAGGAGTACGGGTATGATCTCTCCACGATGCCGTTCGTGATTCAGTACAACAAGCGCGATCTTCCGAATGCTGCGCCGGTCCCCGAGCTTCAGGCCGCGCTGAATCCCGGGTTCGAAGTCTTTGAAACGCAGAAGCAGCGGATCGCTCCCGATCCATACCATGCGGGAGAGAATCTCATCGATCAGATTCCCACTGGAGAGTGGGTGGAGCGGGCACCATACTTCGAGGCGGTCGCGGTCACGGGAGACGGCGTATTCGATACGCTCAAGGCGGTGAGCAAGCTCGTACTGAAAACGCTCGCCTGACGGCGCGCGTCCGCGCGCAATGAATCTCCCGAACGCGCTCACCGTTGCCCGCATCTTCGCCGCACCAGTGGTGGCCGCGCTCCCGTTCATCGAGCGCTGGGATGCGCGCCTCTTCGCCTTCGTGCTCTTTCTCGTCGTTGCGATCACCGACTACTACGACGGAAAGCTGGCCCGCACGCACGGCATGGTCACCGATCTGGGCAAGCTGCTCGACCCGATCGCGGACAAGCTGCTTCTCCTCGCGACCTTCATCCCGATGTTCATTCTCGTCGGATCGCGCGCGTCGCTCTCCCTCTGGTCGCCCGATCCGGTCACCATCACGAATGGCGTGATCACGGGCGTGGGTCCGATGGGGCCCGGACATCACGACGTGTTCCCCTACGTCACCCCGTTCGGCGTGTTCGGGCTGCCGTGGTGGATCATCGCGGTCGTGCTGGGGCGCGAGGCGTTCATGACGATCTATCGCGGCTTCGCTCTCAAGCGCGGAGTCATCATCCCCGCGAGCCGCATGGGCAAATGGAAGACGGGATTCCAATGGACGTGGGTGGGCGCGACCTTCTTCTGGTTCGCGGCGGCCACCGCCGCGGCAGACTACCACTGGCACGGGCCGTGGTGGGTGGGCTTCGCATATTTCAACGGCCTCGTGAACATCGTCTCGATGCTCGTGGCCGTCGGGCTGACGTTGTATTCGCAGCTGCTGTATCTGCGTCGTACGGGATGAGCTGAACCGAGGGACGCACACTGCGGTACACGAATCAAACCAATTTCAACGAATCGAACCCCACGACGGCTGGCTGCGTATCCGCGCGTGGACCGCAGGAGGGAGCAACTGCACGCGCGAGGCAAGACTCCATCCCGACTGGTTCGATTCGTACCGATTGGTTTTATTCGTGTACCGCCGTTCGCAGGTCAGACTCGTCCTCTCGTTCCCCTCGCTTCGTGCAGATCGAAATTATCACCGTCGGTGACGAGCTGCTGCTCGGCTTCACCATCGATACCAATGCCGCGTATCTCGCGCGCGCGCTTGCGGCAATCGGCATCGAGATCGTGCATCGCACGACCGTAGGTGACGATGCGGACCGGATCGCGCATGCCGTGAAGGACGCGCTCGAACGTACGGGCGCTGTCATCACCACCGGAGGGCTCGGTCCCACGTCTGACGATCGCACACGGCCCGCGATTGCGAAGCTCTTCGGGCGCGAGCTCGTACGCGACGATGTCATCGTCGCACAGATCCAGGAGCGCTTCTGGCGACGGAGCGCCGCGAAGATGCCCGAGACGAACGTCGTGCAGGCAATGGTGCCGGTGGGTGCGCGCGTGCTCGAGAATCGACACGGCACGGCCCCCGCGCTGTTCCTCGAAGACGAGAGCGGTCGCTGGGTCATTATGCTCCCCGGCGTACCGCGTGAGATGCGCGGCCTCACCAACGACACGATCGTTCCGCTCC
>DATGDQ010000377.1:0-5670 GCA_035310785.1 Gemmatimonadaceae bacterium
CGATCACCTCTTCGGGTCGCACGCCGGGCCGCGCCGCCGTCTCGCGGAATGGATAGAGATTCACGGCCACGAGATCGATCGGTTCGATGTCGTGGGCCGCGAGCGCCTCCATGTGCTCGGGGACATCTCGTCGTGCGAGCAGGCCTCCGTGCACGCCGGGGTGCAGCGTCTTCACGCGCCCGTCGAGCATCTCCGGAAAACCGGTGACATCGGCGACATCGCGAGTGGCGATCCCGGACTCGCGCAGCGCGCGTGCGGTGCCGCCAGTGGAAACGATCTCCCAGCCGCGGGAGATGAGGGCGCCGGCCAGTTCGGCGACGCCGGTCTTGTCAGAAACGGAAATGAGTGCGCGAGGCATGTGAAGCGGAAAAGGGGACGATCAGGCAGAGAGGGCGATGCCGATTGCATCTCGCAGCTCGGCATCATCGAGAGAGTCGAGCACGAATGCCGCGGCATCGAGCTTCGGCAGGTGCATGTGCGTGGCGTGCCCGTTCGCATCGAGCGCGATGCGCGATTGCGCGACCGCCAGTATCGATGGCGGATAGAGCGCGTGCTCCACCCGCAGCACGCGATCCGCGAGCGCCTGTGGCGTATCGCCGGAGAGTACGGGCACGGGCCACTGCGCGATGACCGCGCCGTGATCGTAGCGCTCGTCCACGAAGTGCACCGTCGCGCCGGACACGCGCGCCCCCGCCGCGATCACGGCCGCGTGTACGCGCAAGCCGTACATGCCGCGCCCACCGAACGCGGGAAGGAGCGCCGGATGCACGTTCACAATGCGTCCGCGATACGCGTGCACCACGACCTCCGGAACGAGCCGCATGTAGCCGGCGAGCACCACGAGATCGATGCGATGCGAGCGAAGTTGCGCCAGGAGACGATCGCCGCCGAGCGTGCCGCCATCGATGGCGGCGGCAGCGATGTCGCGCGTGCGCGCGTACGCGAGCGCGCCGGCATCCGCGTGATCGGAAAGCACGAGAGCCAACCGCGCGATGCTCGAGCGCTCGCCGCGCATCAGAAACTCGTGAAGCGCGCGTAGATTGGAGCCTCGACCGGACGCGAGCACCGCCAGGCGGGTCGACATGACGTGAGTCTACCCGCTCCGCTGCGTGCTGGATAGTGACCGCGAGGACAGGATGCGATCGACCGCTGCGTCCAGACTCGTCGAGATCGCGAAGCCATCGCGCGCGGCCACGACATCGACGCCCGGCGTGGTGTCGCGAGGCACGAGAATCCCTTGTCCGCCGAACGTCTTCGCGGGTTGAATGTCTCGAAGCCTGTCGCCCACGTACCACGATCTGGCCAGATCGATGCCGTGCTCGGCCGCGGCCTGCAGGTACATGGCGGGGCCGGGCTTCCGGCACTCGCACGAAGGCGGAACATCCGGAGAGTGCGGGCAATAGTAGGTCGCCAATACCGTTGCACCCGCGGCCGCGAGGAGCTCGTCGATGCGGGCGCGCACCTGCTCGTACTCCTCCACCGTGAAGAGCCCGCGACCGATGCCCGACTGGTTCGAGACGACGATCACGGGAATCCCCGCGGCATTGACGCGCGCGATGGCCGCAGCCGCACCGGGAATGAGCCGTACATTCTCGGGGCGAGAAACGTGCACGGTGTCGACGTTGATGGTGCCGTCGCGATCGAGAAAGAGGGCGGGGCGAAGCTCGGTCATGCGGGCGGCTGCGCCTTTCCGGTGTCGGAGGGAGCGCGTGGTGTCGGCGCAGGCGGCACGGGCTTGCCGCCTGCGGGAGCCGCGCCGCTCTTGGACGGCGGTGGCGGAGGAGCGGGCTTGGGAACCGTGAACGACCGTAGCGAGCTCGCGGCGACTCCCATGAGATTGCGCACGTCCTTCGATTCCACACGATAGCTCGCTCCCGATGTCAGCGGCCGCAGGAGGGTGATCTGGATGTCGGTCACCGGAACCGGCTTGCTCGGCTTCATCGTGGCGAGGAGGGCCGCGCGACGAACCGCAGCGCGCGCATTGGAATCGGCAGGGACTCTGCGCTGTGCCTGATACTGCCGTCGGAACGCCGTGTCTCGGCGCGCCCGGATCGAATCCGCGCGCGCCGCGGAGTCGGCGCGCTGCCGGTCGATCTCGCGCGCGGACGTGATGGCTTTCACGGGCACGAGCGAAGAGTCGGCCGCGCGGAGCATGATGTGGGCGCTGTCGAGCGGCTGGCCGGGATCCACCGGCTTGTCGAATGTCGCATGAAGCGTCAGCGAGTCACGCACCTCGACGGTGACGATGTGCGGACCGATGGAATCGTGAATGAACGCGAGCAGCTCGACCTGCGCGGTGTCCTTCAGTGTGATCGACATCGAATCCTGCAGCTCGTGCGGATCGCGATCGCGATTGTTGTTCGCGTCGAGCCAGCCGAACACCGTGAACGAGCCCGGAGGGATGTGCGCGATGCGGAAGCGTCCCACGGAGTCGGCGTGATCGATGTAGACGGTGCTGTCCGGATGCGAGATCGCCTCGACGATGGCGTTCGGCGCCGGGTGTCCCGCCGGCCAGTCGAACACGACGCCCGATACGGACGCGCCGGCGATCGAGGGACCGGTCGAGAACACGAGCCGATAGCCGGCCTTGTCGGCGTTCCCGCGCAGATCGGAGATGCCCGGAAGCACATCGACCGTGTACGTCGTGTTGGGCTTCCAGTCGTCGTGGCCACGCACCGAGATGCGCGTGCGATGCCATCCCACCCGGGGCGCGCCGTCGCGCGGGGAGATCAGGACGAGCGCCTCGAGAGAGCTCGCGCCGCCGGGCCGCTCGCTGAGCACCTCGTCGTACTGAAGATTCACTTCCTTCTCCGTGACGTTGCGGGCGTTCGTATCGGGCGATGTCTTGACGAGCTTGGGCGGTTCCTTGTCGGGTGGCCCGCCGGGCGGAAATCCCTGCTGCGCGCACGCGACGAGCGCAACGAGTAGGATCAGCTTCCGCACAGCGTCCTCCGCTTCCCCGCCAATTGCTCGCGACGCACAGTCCACTCCCCGAGCTTCGCTCGCTCGCCCTCCACCACTTCGGGCTTGGCGCGCGAGACGAAGCTCTCGTTCGCGAGACGCTGCTGGAGAGACGTCAGCTGCTTCTCGAGCTGTGCGAGCTCGCCGCTCACGCGCGCGCACTCCTTCTCGAGGTCGACGAGTCCCGCGAGCAGCACGATCACCTCCGAGCCATCGGGCAGCAGCGCGTGTGCGGCGGCGCCGGCAGGCGCCTCGGTGCTCGCAACGATCGTGGCACGCGCGAGCCGGCCGATGATGTCGCTCTCTTCCGCGAGCACCTTCGCGGCATGCGCATCGCGTCCGATCACGACCGCCTCGACCAGCTTGCCGGGCGGCACGTTGTACTCGGCGCGAATCTGCCGAACTGCGCTCACCGCTGCGCGCGCGATCTCGAACTGCGCGGCGCGCGCGCGCGGCGCATCGGGGGTCGGCCACGCGGCGCGCGCGAGATACTCACCGCTGGAGCGCGTCGGGAGGCGTTGCCAGAGCGCCTCGGTGACGAACGGCACTACCGGATGCAGCAGTCGAAGCGCCTGGTCGAACACGTGCACGAGCACCGCGCGCGCGATATCGCGATCGACTCCTTCCGCCGCGACGCGGTTCTTCGCGGCCTCGACGTACCAGTCCGCGAGCTCGTTCCACACGAACCGACGTGCGCTCTCGCAGTACTCGCTGAGCCGCATCCCCTGCGTGAGCTCGCGCTGCGTCCACTGCTCGCCCGTCGTCGGCCGTGCGGGCCCCAGCGATGCATCGGCCTCGCGAATCGCCGCGTCGAGCCTGTCGAGGATCCACTCGTCCGCGCGCGTGAGTCGGTCCGGCGAGATGTCATCGAGCGATGATACCTCGCCATCGCCCACGTTGAGCAGCAGGAATCGCCCGATGTTCCACAGCTTCGTGACGAAGTTGCGTCCCGTCGCGAACGACTGATCCAGATTGTCCGGATCGAGCATCACGTCGGCGCCCATGCCCATGCCGGCGATCACCGTGTAGCGAAGCGCATCGGCGCCGTATCGCTCGACGACGTCGAGTGGATCGATGCCGTTGCCGAGCGACTTGGACATCTTGCGATGCTGCATGTCGCGCACGGTACCCGTGAGATACACGGTGTGAAAGGGCGCGCGCCCGGCGAAGTGATATCCGGCCATGATCATGCGCGCGACCCAGAAGAAGAGGATTTCGGGCGCCGTCACGAGATCGTCGGTTGGATAGAACGCCTCGAGATCGGGGCTCGATTCATCCGGCCACCCAAGCGTCGACAGCGGCCAGAGCCACGACGAGAACCATGTGTCGAGTACGTCCTCATCCTGGTGCACGGCGCCATGGCAGTGCGGGCACGCGGACACCTCGTCGCGACTCACGATCGGCTTTCCGCCGCAGGCATCGCAATACCAGACCGGAATGCGATGTCCCCACCAGAGCTGACGCGAGATGTTCCAGTCGCGAATGTTCTCGAGCCAGTTGATGTAGACGGCCTCCCAGCGCTCGGGGAGAATGCGGATCGTGCCTTCACGCACCGCAGCCAGCGCAGGTGCGGCCAGATCCTTCATCTTCACGAACCACTGATCGGAGAGCCGCGGCTCGATCACCGTCTCGCACCGATAGCAGTGGCGCACGTTGTTCTGGTGCACCTCCGTCCTCACCAGTGCTCCGGCCTCGCTCAACATCTCCGCGATGCGCGTGCGCGCGTCGAAGCGGTCGAGCCCCTGGAGCTCGTCCGGAACTCGCCCGTCGGCGTCCAGCACCTCGCGCAGCGCTCCGACCTGATCGATCACGACGGGGGTCGGCAGCCCGTGACGGCGTCCCACCTCGAAGTCGTTCGCGTCGTGCGCCGGCGTGATCTTGAGCGCGCCCGTGCCGAACGCCGCATCGACGTACTCATCGGCGATCACGGGAATCTCGATGCCGACCAGTGGCAGCCGCACCGTCGTGCCAACGAGATCGCCGTATCGCTCGTCATTCGGATTCACCGCGACGGCAACGTCACCCGGAATGGTCTCGGGGCGCGTCGTCGCGACCGTGATCGACCTGCCCGATCCATCCGCGGACGCGTACGACACGTAGTACAGCTTGCCGTGCGTCTCATGCGGCTCGGCCTCCTCGTCGCTCAGCGATGTGAGGCAGCGCGGGCACCAGTGAATGACGCGATGCCCTTTGTAGATCAGCCCCTCCTCGTACAGCCGCACGAATGCTTCGCGCACGGCGCGCGAGAGCTGCGGCGAGAAGGTATACGCGGTGCGCGACCAATCGCACGAGCTGCCGATCGCGCGAAGCTGTTCGAGAATCGTCCCGCCGGTCTCGGAGACGAACTCCGTCACGCGCTCGAGAAAGCCGGCGCGACCCAGATCGAAGCGCGACTTGCCTTCCTTCGCAATGATGCGCTCGACCACGTTCTGCGTGGCGATGCCCGCGTGATCGGTACCCGGCACCCAGAGCGCCTCGTCCTGCGCCATGCGACGCCAGCGCACGAGCACGTCCTGCACGGTGTTATTGAGACCATGCCCCATGTGCAACACCGCCGTCACGTTCGGAGGCGGTATCACGATGGTGAACGGAGGCCGGTCGCCGCCCGCTCGCGTGGAGCGCTGGGGCTGGGCGGTGAAGAGATCGGCTTCCGCCCAGCGCGCGTAGATCTCCCGCTCTACGTTGATGAAGTCGTATTGCGGGGCGAGC
>DATGDQ010000378.1:0-3324 GCA_035310785.1 Gemmatimonadaceae bacterium
CGACCTGGCTACAGCCGTGGCGGAGTACGGTCGTCGGCTGGTGCCGGCGCCGCCGGAGGAGCCGTTGCCGCTCGACGTGGTCGCGATCAGTAACGCAGATCCGCCAGCGTGGTCGGTCGACTCGCCGCTCTGGACCGCGGAAGAGGGGCGGAGTGACCTTACACTCCAGCTGACAGTGCGCGCCGAGCCGGCGGGCGGCTATCGGATCGAGGTCGACGACCTCCACGTGCTCTGATGTCTGCCTTCCCAGCCGCACCTGAACGCCAGGATCGTTAGACTCCCACCCTCGCGCGAGTGCGTCGCACGCCTCGCCGCGAATCGAAAGGTCGAGTTGCCTCATCGTATCCGTCCAGACACTGTTGTGCGCTCTCCGCCGCGTTGCATACATCTTGACGGACCACTTCCCACTGAGGCGACATCGTGACGATGCGTCCGCAGCTCGCGCTCACTTGGCTCGCCCTGTTCGGCCTCGCGACCTGCATTCCCGCCACTCTCCCTGCGCAGCAGCGCGACACTCTCCTGGAAGGCGTATGGCGATTTGTAGAAGAAGTCGACCATCGTGCAGACGGCTCGCTCATCAAGACGGGCCCCGCCGCCGGTTATTGCGGCCTGCTGATCTTCACGAGCAGCGGCTACATGTCGTCGACGATCATGCCGAAGGGACGCAGATGGAGGCGCAATACCGTGACCCCGTCCGAGCTGCGCGAGACATTCGAGGGGGCAAGCGCGCATGCTGGGCGCTTCGAGCCGGACACTGCGAAGCACACGGTACGGATGGAGAACATGCTGTCGCTCGATCCTGCCGACGAGGGGAAATGGGATGTCGTGGGATACCACGTCCAGGGCGACACGCTGGAGCTTTCGGGGCCATGGAGGTACCACGGCGAGAAGCTCACGTTCACGGTTCGATTGCACCGCATGCCGGAGCGCTAGCGAGAATTCGGATGATATTGGCGACTACACGGTACGCACCGAATTCCTTTCGGTGATACTCGCCGCAACCACCCACGCCGCAGCACTCATCGCCCACGAGATGGTGAGCTCCGACCACGAGCCTGCCGACGACGGCGCGGCGAGAATCGCAGGAATCCAGACGAGCACCGTGAAGATGGTCAGCATCGCCGCCTCCATCGCTGCCGCGAGACGCGGGAGTACTCCGAGCAAGATGCCGAGTGCGGCGGCGAGATGCGCAGCGCCCGTGAGATACGCCCAGCCGGTGTGATACGGAAGCCACGCAGGAACCAGTGGTGCCGTGAGATTCAGGTAGACGAAGTGCGAGAGTCCGAGCGGAATGAGCGCGAGGCCGAAGACGAGTTGCGCGAGTCGACTCCCACGCGCGCTCGACGTCGCGAGCACCCATGCGCCCGTGAGCGGCACGACCATCTCCGACATCGACTGCCAGCTCCCTTCGACGAGCGGCGCCCTGATCACCACAGGGATCTTGAGCGCCAGCACGAGAAGCGCGAAGTAGGACAGCAGCACGCGCGCAGAGCGTGCTTCCGTGCGCGCAATCAGCAAGCCGATGCCGCACACCAGCATGAGCGCCGACGACGCATACGCCAGCGCGTGTCGACCCGTCGCTGACATTGGGAGCGACCCCCAGAGACCCGCGAAGTCGCCGAAGACGAAACCGACGATGGCGAGTCCGATGATCCCCGTCGCGAACGCCGCTCGGGCCAACTGTCTGTACGTCACGTGGTTGTGGCTGCGGAAGGAGAGTGTGCGCGCCTCGTCTTGCGATCCGATCGCCGCCGGATACGTTCGCTGCTCGCGCGAGGCTCGTCAAACCGCTACGACTCGAGACTCCCATCCAAATGCCCGATGCTCCAGTTGTTCCGCATGCACGATTGAACGTCGGAAGTGTCTACGGCATGCTCGGATTTCTCGCCGCGCTCGCGGTGCACGAGTCCACGTTCACGGCCTCGACCTTGAGCCCGGACAACCCGCTGTTCTGGGCAATGCACGCTGGGATCTTTCCGCTCTTCTTCCCAATGGTCTTCGGACTTCGCAAGTGGAGTGAGACGAGAACCGGGGCGTTCGGCATCTCGACGAGGAGATTGCGGTGGCGCGCGATTCTGCCGTACCTCCCGCAATGGGCGATAGCAGTCGGCGCAGTTCTCTTCGTGTATGCGCTGATCAACTTCGTTCTCGCCATGAACCACATGCCGCCGAGGGGCCCCGTTGGCGTCGGCACGCGAACGATGGATCCGGAGCAGGCGCGAAATCTGGTGCGCGCCTTCTCCGGCCATTGGCTCCTCTTCTACGCGATCCCCACGCTGTACTTTCTCTTCGTCCCGAGCGCACCCCGAACGGATTCGGGTGGCCGGGCTTCTGGGTGAGACGGTGGCTTCGCGCGCTCGATCAGCCGATCGCGAGGCACACCTACGAACCGGCGACTACCGAGCCGCGTGCTCGTGGAGGAGCATCCAGGACGTGCCGAACCGATCCCTGAGCATCGCGAACCGCGACGCGAAGAACGTCTCTTCCATCTTCATGAAGATCTGGCCACCGTCCGCGAGCAGCGCGTACACGCGTTCGGCGTCCGCTGCCGTGTCCAGTGTCAGCGTCACATACGCGCTCCGCATCGGCTCGGCGCTCGGAATGTCGGCGCCCATGAGCGTCGCATTGTTCAGCTGGAGACGAGCGTGGAGCACCTTGCTCTTCCACTCGTCGGAAAAGCGCGTGCTCTCGGGACCCGCGCCGTGCGTCGTAAGGAGCGTCACCGTTCCGCCCAGATGCTCCTCGTAGAAGCGGAACGCCTCTTCGCACGTCCCGTTGTAGTTCACATAGATGTCGGTTCTCATCGAATCGCCCTGATGGTAGGTGTGCACGCAGGATCGTTGCTCGGTGCCCTCAATGTCACGTCGAACGAGACGTCTCGAATTCGACAGCGTCGGACGCGAATTGGGCCGGTGCTCGCCCACGGACCATTCTGAGGTCGACACACACTTTGCCCCCGCCCAGCGAGCGGGAAGTCTCGTAGGCGACTGCCTGACCATCGTTGCAGCAAACACGGGGGACGCGTATCGTCACCTGGCGTTCTGTTCCATACAAGATGCATTCGCAGCTCCACACCAGAGTCGATCGCTCACCCGCGCCGCAACGCGTCTCGACCGCTCGCAGCTCCGAGGAGGATCCGAATGAAATACGTGATCAGCTGGTTCGAACGCCCGCAAGGTTCGCCTGCGGAGTACGAGAATGCCCAGAAGCGGATACTTGAGGTGTTCGGTCAATGGAAGGCTCCCGCCGGATTCAAGATCGAGTTGTTCGTAGTGCGAGTGGGCGAGTGGGGTGGGCACATGTTAGTGGACTGCGACGATCCGT
>DATGDQ010000379.1:0-4003 GCA_035310785.1 Gemmatimonadaceae bacterium
ATCTCGGTGGGCTTCTCCACGCCGAGCATCGTCAGCACCGTCGGTCCTACGTCCCGCAACGCGCCGCCATCGCGAAGCGGACGATCGCCATCCGGATCGACGATCACGAGTGGAACCGGATTCGTGGTATGTGCGGTGTGCGGCCCGCCGGTCGCGGGGTCGATCATCATCTCACAGTTGCCATGGTCCGCGGTCACGAGCACGCGTGCATTGGCGCGCTGTGCCGCCGCGAGCACGCGCGCGAGGCATTCGTCCACCGTCTGCACGGCCTTGATGGCCGCGGGAATCACACCGGTGTGTCCCACCATGTCGCCGTTCGCGTAGTTGCACAGAATGAAATCGTAGTCGCGCGACACGATCGCCTTGGTCAACACGTCCGTGACTCCATACGCGCTCATCTCCGGGGCGAGATCATACGTCGCCACCTTCTGGCTCGGCACCAGCTCGCGCACTTCGCCCTTGTACGGCGTCTCCACGCCCGCGTTGAAAAAGTAGGTCACGTGCGCGTACTTCTCGGTCTCCGCCGTCCGGAATTGCGTGCCGCCGTGCGCCGAAATCACTTCTGCCACCACGCGTGCCAGCGTGAAGGGCGGGAACACGACGGGGAGATCGTACGTCTCGTCGTACTGCGTCATGGTGACGACGGGAACCGACGGGCGGCCGCGAATGTCGAAACCGTCGAACGGCTCTTCCGTGAGCGCGCGCGTGATCTGCCGCATGCGATCCGCGCGAAAGTTGAAGAGGATGATGGCATCGCCCTCTCGTACCGTTGCGATGGGCTCTCCGTTCCGTTCGATGACGACCGGCTTCATGAACTCATCGCTCTCGCCGTGCTCGTACGCCGTTCGAATGGCGGACAACGGATCGGGCGCGCGCGGGCCGACACCCTGCATCATCGCGCGATACCAGAGCTCCGTGCGCGGCCAGCGCCGGTCGCGATCCATTCCGTGATAGCGGCCGCCGACGGAGGCGACTTCCGCGCGCCCCTTCGAGTGCGCGAGAAGCTGCTCCATGAATCCGAGCGCCGATCGGGGCAGTGTGTCGCGGCCATCGAGCAGCACATGAATCGCCACGTGCGGCACGTGTTCGCGCTCGGCGAGATCGATCAGCGCGAAGAGGTGCTTGTCCACGGCGTGGACGCCGCCGTTGCCCAGAAGCCCTGCCAGGTGCAGCGTGCCTCCACTCGTGCGCACGGCGGCGCACGTCTCGAGCAGCGTCTGGTTGCGGAAGAAGGAGCCATCATCGATGGCCGCGTTGATGCGCACGAGATCCTGCGGTACGACGCGGCCGGCGCCCAGGTTCAGGTGACCGACCTCGCTGTTTCCCATCTGTCCTTCGGGAAGTCCCACGGGAAGGCCGGAGGCATGCAGCAGTGTGCGCGACGTTCCAGACCAGAGTGCGTCCCACGTTGGCGTGCGCGCCATGGCGATCGCGTTCCCATCCCGTTCCGCACGATATCCCCACCCGTCGAGCACCAACAAAACGACTGGACGTCTGCGCGAAGTCGACATCTTTGCTCAGTGAGAGTTCGAACGTATACTGCGGCGCGACCCCAGCGTCGGAAATGTACGCGCCCCCACATTCTCCATCCAGCGATGCGCTGTAAATCGCTCGTGCCGTTCTGCGTCCTTGTCGCAACATCGGCGGCGACACCGCTGCGCGCACAGGTCACTGTCGCGACGGCCGCACCCGTGCGCGCCGCGCCGGATGGTCGTCTGATCGCGACGATGCGTGTGGGTGCGGCCGTGAAGACCGGTGCGACGAAGTCGGATTGGACGGCCGTGACAATCGAGGGGTTTTTGCACAAGAGTGTGGTGAGCGCGAAGAAGAATTCGCTCGCGGTGGAGGCGCCGAGCGGTGCCGCGCTGCGCGCGGCGGCGAATCCTTCGGCGGAAGTGATCGCCGTGATCGAGAACGGGGCCGCAGTCGAGCGATTGTCGGCGAACGGTGAATGGTACAAGGTGAAGCGCGATGCCTGGGTACGATCGCGCGAGCTCAAGGCCGCGAAGGCGGCGCCCGTTGCGGCTGCGGCTCCTGGGCGGAGGGCGGTGGTGCAGGGTGCGCCGCAAAAAGTCGCCGCAATGCCATCGCGCACGGAGGCGACGCCGGCGCCCGCGGCGACGCCGGCTCCCGCGCCACCGAATTCCGGCGCGGCGCAGCGCGAGGACGCCTCGCCGGCGCTCGGCGATTTCGCCGCGGCGCATTCGCTCGTGCTGCGCGATGCGCCCGACGGGAAGCCGGCCGGCTCCGCCGATTCCGCGGCGCGCATGCGCATCGTCGCGCGCGATCACGGCTGGGCGCGCGTGGAGCTCGAAGGCTGGGTGCGCGAGAGCGAGCTCGTTCCGTTCGACAGTGCGTCGGTGAGCGCCGTGAGCGCGGCCGACCTGCGCTCCGACCCGGACCACTACAAGGGCTCGATCGTGCGCTGGGTGGTGCAGGCGATCGCGGTGCAGCAGGCGGATCCTCTGCGCAAGGGGCTCTCGCCCGACGAGCCGTATCTGCTCGCGCGCGGTCCGGGAAGCGAGAGCTCTCTGCTCTACCTCGCGCTGCCGGCTTCACTCGTGGCCAGCGCGAAGGCGCTTCAACCGCTCAGCGACATTCTCGTTCTCGCGCGTGTCCGTGCAGGTCGAAGCGAGCCATCCGGGGTACCAGTGCTGGATGTCCTGCGGATCGTTCCGCGCTGATGACGTTCGACGGCGGAACGACGTCGTCTCCTCCAATAGTCGCCGATGTCCTTTTCGCATTTTCGTAGGCGCCATCCGGCGCTTCTAGCGGCGATCGCGGTCATCATCGCTGGTCTGCTCGCGATCGACGGATGGGTGATCTACAAGCGCCGAACGTACGAGGCGGAGATCGCGCGTCTCCGCACGGACATGAGCGATGTCGAACGGCGGCGGAGCGATGCGATCACGAACACGAATGAGAAGCGGCTGGAGATGATGATGGAGCTGCTGCGGCGCCAGGCGAAGATCGACAAGGAGATCCATCTGGCGGTGGCGGTGGACAGCGGGAAGATGTATCTGGAGCGCGATGGCGCGTTGCTGCGGGAGATGAGGGTGGAGGTGCCGTCGGAGAGGCGTGTGGGAGCCGGGCGCGACACGGTGCACATGGCCGCTCCTCGGGGTACCCGAACCGTGGAGCGCATTCTGGGCCCCGGCGACTCGTGGAACGTACCGGCATGGGTCTACAGCGATCGCGGGCTGGCTCTCCCGGCATCCACGGCTCAGGTCGGTGCTCTGGGGCCGGTGGCAATCGTCTTGAATGGGGGCACCGTGATCTACTCGCTTCCCACCGTCGGTCCGCTGAACGATTCGGCGTATGTCCTGCCGGGCAGCATTCGGGTGAGCTCGGAGGACCTGCGGGCGGTCACGCCCAATCTTCAGCGAGGCACAGTTGTGTATTTTTATTGAGCGATTCGTCGCGCGCCGCTTCATCCGAGACACATGAGCATACCCAACGAACGCGTTCCTTCCCACTTGCCTCGCCGCCGCCACTCCGGTGACGTGATTCCGCTCCACGAGGGCGCGGATGACGGGCGGAAGTGGATGGTGGGCGCGATCGCGCTCACGCTCGCGCTCGCCATTGGCAGCGGGGTGCTCGTCTATTCGACCCTTCGGATACGATTCCAGCGCGATATCAACCGGATCGTGTTCAATCGGAACGACGAGCTGCTCGCAGACGTGAGCCGGAAGGCGGGAACGGTGACCGACTCCCTGCAGACCATGCTTGCCACGGAACCCGACAGCACGTCGACCAAGCCCTATATCGTGGTGAGTATCGAGGACCGCCGGCTCTGGTACAGGTTCGGAGATACCACGCTGTACACGACCCAGGTGGCGGTCGGCAGCGGCAAGACGCTCGTCCAGAAACGCGGGACGCGTCAGGAATTCAAGTTCGACACGCCGCGCGGACGGCTCGTGGTTCAGAGCAAGGAGATGGATCCCATCTGGGTGCCGCCAGATTGGCACTACGTGGAGCAGGCGAAGAAGAAAGGGCTGGGGAT
>DATGDQ010000380.1:0-5919 GCA_035310785.1 Gemmatimonadaceae bacterium
CGCGCGCGTACCGGAATCTGGATATCGGCCAATGTGGGCGTGAGCGTGTGGCGCGCGGGAACGGACGCGGTCATTTCCGTGCCTTGCGCTCGACCGCCAACAAGCGGTCGCCGATGTCGCGGAACTGAATGTCCACAGCGAACACTCGCTCGTAGTACCCCACTGCATCCTCCCACTTCTGCAGCGACTCGGACGCATAGCCAAGCAGATATAGTACACCAACGAGCGTGTCATCGCTGGCACCCGCCTCATCGAGTGCGCGCAGCAGGATCGTCATGGCGATCTGATACTGCCGCTTCTCCACGAAGCACTGGCCAAGTGCCTCGTACGTGCGCACGCGATGCTCGGTTCCACGAAGCGCCTTCTGGAACTCGCTGATCGCTTCGTCCAGCAGCCCCATCTCCTTGTACGCGATGCCGAGATCGTAGTGGCTCTCGTGGTCGGTGTCATCCACGTTCGAGGTGACACCCTGCTTGAACTTGGAGAGCATGTCCGCGAAGTCCTGCTGTACCTCTGGCGCCGCTTCCCCGCTCGCCACCATTCGCGTGCTCTTGGGCGCCTCGTCCTCTCGAAGCCAATCGGACAGATTCACGAAGTCCTCGTCGCCCGACGCCGCGATCGCGGGCCGCGATGGCGGAGTCGGGACGGACGCGCGCTTCGGCGGCTCGGGCAGCGGCGTCTCGAGCGCGGCGAAGAGCTCCTCATCGATCGGCAGCGTGGTCGCCGTACGCTCGACTTCCACAGCGAGCGGCACCGCGTGCAGCGAGGTGCGGTCCGTCTCGGGCGTATTCCATGCCGCGCGCTTGTCGGACGCATGCTCGCGATCCTGCTCCGACGCGGACTCGGATTGCGCCTCGTCGATTTCCGCCCCCAGCTCGCTCAACGCCGATGCGGCGCGCGCATCGTCGGGCGCGAGCTCCAGCACTCGCCCGTACACCGCGCGCGATTTGTCGAGCTGTCCGCTCCGAAAGAGGCTCTCGGCGAGCGCAAGATACGCGTCGACGAGTTGCGGCTTGTCGTTCGCCCGCACTGCGTACTCGACGCGCTTCTGGTGATAGCGCACGGAGTTCGGCTCGACTCGAATCAGCTCTTCGGCGCTCCGGCGCGCGTCCGCCAGATTTCCCTCGCGCTCGTAGCCGAACATCGTTGCCTCGAGCTCGGTGATGCCTCCCGAGCGATCGCCTTGCTCGAGCAGCGCTTCGGCGAGCTGCCGATGCAGATCCCACGATTCGGGCGCGTGCGAGACGTCGAGCCGCAGCTGATCCACGCGGCTGAGCGGCGACGAAGCCGGAGTGGAAGATGGAACCCGAGATGAGACCGAGCCCTCGGGGCGAGGCGCATCCCCGGGCTCCGTCTGCCAGAGCAACTCGACCGATTCTTCCTCTTCCTCTACATCCCCTTGTTCCCCGCCGTGCGGCTCGAGCTGATCCGCGTCCAGCATGGGAAGCCCCGCCAGCGCGTGCTCGCGATCGAACGTCGTGCTCGCATGCTCGTCGACATCGAGCAGTGGCAGCGGTGGGCCGCCGTCGGGCACGATCGCATCCAGCTCGATCGATGGCGTTCGCTCCACGTCGAACGCCACGTCGTCGAAGTAGCCCGTGTGGGTTTGGCCGGACACGCGCGGCTCGGGCATCGGCGGCGCGACGTTGTCGGGCGCCGGCGCGCGCTCGGCCACCAAGTCCGCACTCTGCTCGCTCACGGGATCGGGAATCACCGCCATCTCGCCCGTCGAATTGATCGAGAGAAAGGTCAGCGCGCCACCGATTGGTGCGCCATCGTCTTCCTCCGCTTCGATCGGGACATCGAGCATTGGGAGCTCGCCGCCCAGGGAGCTCCCGTCCTCGATCTCAAGCGTCGGAAGCTCGGGCGAGCCCACGTCGGAGGACGGGACGTCGCGCGACGGAAGCTCGATCGCGGCGACGTCTTCGTGATCCATCGCGTCCAGCATCGAGGAGACGTCCGCGCGGGTGGGCGGCGCATCGGCGTCCGCATCTCCCGAGTGCGACGTCATCTCGAGTCCTTCCACCGGCGCGATGAGAAGATCGGGGGCGCCCTCGCTGGCGGCGCTGTCCTCGAACCCGGTGATCAAACCGACATCGACATGGCTTACGATGTTCTCGCTCGGCGTCGTCCTCCCATCTGGCAGAATCGCCCCATGCGACAATCCCTGCAGAGGTGCGACATCGGCGGGCTGCACGGCGTCGAGATCGATGAGAATGTCTTCGTCCGGCTCGATGACGGGCATCTCGATCGCGACGGAGGACGTGGCAACAGGCGTGGTCGGGCGCGCCTCGGTCTGTTGCGTCGATGTCGCTGCCGTCACTTGCGGCGCGGGCGGCGCCGCGACCTTGGCCGCAACCGGCTCGATGATCGGCGCCGCCATTGGCTCGATGGGAGGCTGCGAGACAGGCGCTGCGACGGGAGCAGGCGCTGGCTCGACCACAACCGCCGGGCGCTTCGGCGGATCGTAATTCACATCGAGGAAGATGAGGTCGCCCGTTTTTGCGGGCGCCGCCCGCACGGTCTCCTTCGGCTCGAGCGCGGGATCGAGTGCCTTCATCCGGTCGACCGTCGCACGCGCCTCGGCGCTTCGACCCTCGGCCGAGAACTTGTCGTAGAGCGCGTGAAGCTGCTCGATCGCTTCCGACTTGCGATCCTTGCGCACCAGCTGATCGGCGAGCATCAGCCGAATGTCATCCTGGTCGGGACAGAGGTCGGCGAACTCCTTCAGGGCGCGGAATGCTTCCTCGAGCTGACCGGCCTTCTGCATCCGGTCGGCGTACTCGAGAAAGTTCTGTTTCGCGTCGTTGATGAAACCCTTGCGTGCGCTGATCTTGCCGAGCTTGTAGTAGATCGAATTCCGCCCGGGCGCGTTGCGCAGAATCTTGTTGCAGAGGGCGATGGCATTATTGAAGAATCCGCCATCCGTGTAGAGATCGACGGCCTTCTCGTAGTGATCGACTGCCTCGCTGACGTCGCCACGCCGCAACAGCAGATCCCCGACACGGTTGTAGAGCGCGACGTCGGCCTCGTCGACGTGCTCATCAAGCTCCGCCAGAACCTGCGTGTACGTGTCGAGTGCCTTGTCGAACTGCTTCTTCTGCTCGTATTCGAGCGCTCGCTTCTTGAGCTTGGCGACGTCTGGCATCAGCGCGGGGAGAGCTCCAAGGCAGGGCGGCCGCTCCGCGCGGCAAGCGGGGCAGCGTGATCAAGTTATGGGTAAGTCACTAGGGTGACAAGCTTTGCCGCGCACCCACGTCCTCTTGCATCGACGGTCTGCATACCAATAGGGCAACTCACGAATGTCTTCGATCTCGAACAGGGCGAGATCGGCGGAGTAACCGGGTGCGAGCTGGCCGGTCTCGTGCGCGAGCCCGAGCGCTGCCGCGCCGTTCACCGTGGCGGCAAGTATCGACTCCGCGACGCTCATGTGCAGCTCGCTCACCCCGAGCGTGAGAATGAACGGCAGGTTGGGCGTGGGCGATGTTCCGGGATTGAAATCCGTCGCGAGTGCGACTGCGGCGCCGGCGTCGAGAAGGGCGCGCGCGGGCGGGCGAGTGCCCTTTCCGAGGAACAGCATCGTTCCCGGCAGAAGCGTCGCTACGGTGCCCGATGAGGCGAGTGCCCGAATGCCTCCGGGCGAGATGGCCGCGAGATGATCGGCGGAGGTAGCGCGCAGCTCGGCCGCGAGCTCGGCGCCCCCCGACGGCGCCAGCTCGTCCGCGTGCAGTTTGAGTCCGAGCCCGGCTGCCCTGGCGGCCGTGAGCAGCTCGCGCGTCTCGTCGATCGTGAACACGCCGGGCTCGCAGAAGACGTCGGCGAAGAGCGCGAGGCGCTCGTTCGTGACGAGCGGAAGCATTTCTTTGCGGAGCATTTTGACATAACTGGCGCGCGTAGCCGGGGTGGCGCGAGCCTCCTTCGGGATCTCGTGCGCACCCAGCCACGTGGGCACGATCCGCAGCGGCAGCTCCTCCGACAGCCGGCGTATCACGCGCAGGATCTTGAGCTCATCGTCGACCGAGAGGCCGTACCCCGACTTCACCTCGACCGTCGTCGTGCCGTACGATGCCAGGCGCGCGAGGCGCGGCCGCGCCAATGCGAGCAGCTCGTCCGCGTCCCGCGCGCGCAGATCGCGTACGGAGGCGTGGATGCCGCCGCCCTGTCGCGCGATTTCCATGTAGTCCGCGCCCGCAGCCCGGCGCTCCTGTTCCTCGTAGCGCGCGCGTCCGAAGATGGCGTGCGTGTGCGAGTCCACGAGACCCGGCGTGAGCACGCCGCCGCCACAATCGATGATCAACGCGCCGTCGTGTGCGCGCTCGAGTGCCGCCCGCGGACCCACGCTCTCGATGCGCCCCCCGTCCACCGCGACCGCTGCGTCCGTGAGTACGCCGCAGTCTCGCATCTCCCCGCCCACGCGCGCGCGCGGCGCACCCGCGCACGTGACGACCTGCTTCGCGTTCACGAAGAGCACGGTCACTGCACGGTCGCCATCACGTCGCGGACGCGCGCGATCGTGAGCGGCGCCTGCGCCTCACCGCGACAGGCGTAGTAGCACGCGTTGCAATGGATCGGCGTGTAACGCTTGAAGTCGCGCCAGTGAAAGTCCGCAGGAAAGTCCGGGCAGCGGCGCACCTGCCCCGCGGGATCGATGTGAATGGTGCGCACGCCGGAGTTGCACGAATCATCCATCTCTCCGCTGAAGAACCGCGGCACCTGTGCGAGATAATGGTCCGAGCTCACGATGACTCCACGCCTGCGACGCTTGAACGCAAGCAGCTCGGCCATCACCTCTTCGAGATGCCGCTGCTCGTCGTGCGACACCAGGTGGGCCCTGTTGCCGTTCTTCGCATCGGTGTACGTGCTGAACGACACGCCGATCCCCAACTCCTCGGCGCACTTCACGATCGCGACGAGCTGGTCGAGATTCGACCGCTTGATCACCGTGTTGAAGCGAATGCCGTCGATGCCCATCGCGCGCATGCGCGGTACCGTGTCGAGGATCTTGCCCGCGAGCCCCGGTATCCCGCGCGCAAGGTCGTGGCGTTCGTCCAGATAGTCGAGCGAAATGTTGAATTGATTGAGCCCGGCGTCCCAGAGCGATCGAGCGCGCTCGGGCGTGAGCATCGCGCCGTGCGTGATCATCGCGAGATAACGCACCCGAATGGCGCGCGCGACCGCCGAGATGAGCTGCTCCAGATCGCGACGCAGGAGAGGCTCACCGCCGGTGAAGGTGATCATCACGGGATTGAAATACCGCGCCGCCTGCGCATAGCTCGCCGCGTCGCTCCGCGCCGTGTCCGCGCCGTTCTTCCAGTAGTCGCAGAAGTCGCAGTGCGCATTGCAGCGCATCGTGACCTCGAAGTGGACGAGCACCGGGAAACGACGCACGTGCAGGTACGCGTATTTTGCCGCGAAGAGTGGAACGTGCCAGGGCCTGAAGCGCGCGCTCAGCATCCCGGGCGCATCATTCGCGCGGACCGAGCATCGGGAGCACGATTCCCTTCTCCGCGGCGGTGTCGAGCGCCAATTCGTAGCCGGCGTCCGCGTGGCGTGCGACGCCCAGGCCGGGATCGTTCGTGAGCACCCGCTGCAGGCGCTCGCGCATCTCCGGCGTGCCGTCGGCGACGATCACCTGTCCCG
The DNA here is from genome assembly GCA_035310785.1 of Gemmatimonadaceae bacterium. GTDB lineage: Bacteria > Gemmatimonadota > Gemmatimonadetes > Gemmatimonadales > Gemmatimonadaceae > FEN-1250. The sequence continues at coordinate 5,641 of DATGDQ010000380.1, forward strand.
CGTGCAGCGAGTTTCCGATGCCGACGCCGCCGCCGTGATGGAACGACACCCAGCTCGCGCCACTCGCGACGTTGAGGAGTGCGTTCAGGATCGCCCAGTCGGCGATCGCGTCGCTGCCATCCTTCATCGCTTCCGTTTCCCGAAACGGCGAGGCGACGGACCCCGTGTCGAGATGATCGCGGCCGATCACGATCGGCGCGGAGAGCTCGCCGCTCGCCACGAGATCGTTCAGCGCCACGCCGAACTTCGCACGATCGCCCTGCCCGAGCCAGCAGATCC
>DATGDQ010000381.1:0-6704 GCA_035310785.1 Gemmatimonadaceae bacterium
GTCACCACACTGATCGCGGACGATGAGCCGCTGGCACGCCAGCGGCTCTCTGCGCTCCTTGCCGAGATCCCGTGGATCACCATCATCGGCGAGGTGGCGGATGGGAGCGAGGCCGTGCGCGCGATCGACGAGCTGAGGCCGGAGCTCATCTTTCTCGATGTGGTGATGCCCGGGTGCACGGGCATCGAGGTGTTGAGCCGAATCGCGCATCGCCCCAGCGTGGTGTTCACCACCGCGTACGACCGCTATGCCGTAGCCGCGTTCGAGGCGCGCGCGCTCGATTATCTCCTGAAGCCGTTCGGCCGGCGGCGCCTCGTGGCCACGCTCGATCGCATTCGCGAGTCCATCGGCGCAGATGTCGCGAGCGACATCGACTCCGTCGAGCGCGGGCGCGCCGCGCTCGAGGTGAGCGCGCCGCTCGACTGGCTCTTCGTGCGCGAGCGCGGGCGCGTCACCCCAGTGAACGTGCAGCACGTGGTTCGATTCGAGGGATCCGACGACTACGTCACGATTCACACCGCCGAACGCCAGCTGCTCGCGACCCTCAAGCTCGCCGACCTCGAGCGCATGCTCCCCGCCAACTTCGTGCGCATCCATCGCTCGCACATCGTGAACCTCGCGATGGTCGAGAGCTTCGTCACGGGCGAGGGCGCGCGGTTCACGGTCGTGCTGCGGGATCGCACGCGGATCGCGGTGAGCCGCGACCGCGCGCGGTGGCTGCGCGAGCGCACGATCTGATGAGTTCCGACTCAGCGCCGCGCCGCCCGAGCCGCGAGCTGATCGCCGTCGCGATCGTGCTCCTGCTGTATCTCGTCACGAACGCGATCATCGTCGCCGCGCGACCGGCGATGATGCGCACAGCCGTCGCATCCGTCGATTCCGCTCTCGAGCGGGACAAGTCATCGCTCGGCCCCGAGCTCATGCACTGGCGCGAGGAGGTGCTCGACGAGGGCCGCTGGGTCGCCACGCTCGCGAACGTGCTGCTCGATGCCGGCTCCGGAGCGCGCATGTCGACGCTCTCGACACGAGACATCGCGAGGCTCCAGGAGCTCACCATTGCGCGCATTCCCGGTGCGCGTGTATGGGTGATCGACGACGGTGGAGACGTGAAGGCGAGTATCGGCGGCGACCCGCCAGAGGCGCGACAGAAGGCGCTTGCGCGCGCGAGTCTCGCCGGCGACTCCTCCGTGCTCGGCGCCACCGGGCTTCGGGGCTCCGATCTTCGCCTCGCCGTTGCGAGCCCGGTGCGGAACGCGACGGCACGCGGCCTCGCGATCGTACTCGATCTCTCGGCGGCAGCACAGCTGCGACATCGCCTCCCGAACATGACGTGGGAGGGACACTACGGACGCGCCGCCGTCACCTTCCCGTTCGGAGATGCGTTCGTGAGCGCGATGTGGAGCGGCCGCCCCAATGATCCCGAGATCCAGTGGCCGCAACACGGCTGGGCGCTTACGGACACGGCCCTGATCGTCGTATCGGGCGCGCTCCCCGGCATCACGCCGCGCTTCGAGCTCGGGATCCCGCGCTCGGCTGCCCGCGCGCGAGTCGATGCGCGCGCCGCATGGATGCACGCGATCGCGGCCGGAGGCGCGCTGGTGCTGTGCGTCATCATTCTGCTCGCAGGGCACCTCTCGCGCGATCGTCGCCTGCGCGCGGCGGAGTCTTCACTCGCAGAGTCACGGTTGCGCACCGCGCAGGCGGAGACGGCCGCTACGCGCGCGGAGCTCGCGTCGATTCAGGCGCGGCTCAATCCGCATTTCCTCTCCAACGCCCTGCACTCGGTGTCCGCTCTCGTCGCGAGCGACCCGCTCGCGGCGGAGGAGGCACTCGATCGCATCGGCGACCTGTTTCGCTACTCTCTCATCCAGTCCGAGCAACACATCGTCTGCCTCGATGACGAATGGAAATTCGTGCAGGACTATCTCGCGATCGAGAAGATGCGGCTCGGCCCCCGCCTCACGGTCGAGCTGTCGCTCGAGCGTGCCGCGGGTGAGTGCGACGTGCCGTCATTCGTGTTACAGCCGCTCGTCGAAAATGCCATCCGCCACGGGATCGGGCCGCGCACCAGGGGCGGCATCGTCCGCGTGACGGGTCGTCGAATGAATGGCCGCGTGCTGCTCGAGGTGTTCGATGACGGCGCCGGTGCGCGAGCAGAAGCCCTCGATGGATCCCGGGGCACGGGGCTTCGTACGCTCCGACAGCGATTGAGTCTGGACGATGCCTTCCGTGGCGACATCGACGTCGAGACCGCGCCGGATCGTGGATTCCGCGTGCGCGTCACGCTCGATGCGCACCCTCGCGCGGGCCGCGCGGAGTAGTCGCCGCGCGGGAAGTCTCTTTCACCTCTGGCCATCGGCGCTTGCGCTCATAGTTTTTAATCGCGACCCGCCACTCCCGGCGTGTGATGCGCAGGCGACTCGCCAGAGGAGGGCTCGTGGAGACGGATATCCACGCACTCATTGAAAGAGCCGATCGAGCAGATCCGGCCGCAGCCGACGCGCTCTTTGCGATGCTGTATGCCGAGCTCCATCGCGTGGCCGAGGCAAGCCTGCGCCGTGCCGGCTCCTCGCTGACGCTCGGACCCACGACCCTGCTCCACGAGGCCTACCTCAACATGGTAGGACGCGAAAACGTGCAGTATCCCGACCGCGCACGATTCCTCGGCTATGCCTCGCGCGCGATGCGAGGGCTCGTCATCGACTACACGCGCCGCCGTCGCGCGAAGAAGCGAGGCCGCGAGCTCGAAATCACGCTGAATGAAATGGACGCACCTCCGGAAGGTGCGGCACGCGAGGCGCGCGAGCTGGAGGAGCTCAGCGATGCACTCGACGAGCTGGCGCAACTCGAGCCAGGTCTCGCCGAGCTCGTGGACATGCACTTTTTCTGCGGATTTACCTTTGCCGAGATCTCCGCGCTTCGCGGCGTGTCCCAGAAGACCGTGCAGCGCGATTGGCGCAAGGCACGACTGCTTCTTCACAGAAGCCTTATGGACGACCAGGGAGCGCGCGCGAGTTGAGGCTAGCCCCTACGACGTGTCGCCAAGTCGCGGCGCGTCGTCGTGTCCGATATCGTTTGCGATTTTCGATCATTCAGGTAGCGGAACTCTGTAGTCGTCCGCCTGTCGGTATTTGAACCGTACTGCTACCCGAGGACTTATGCGCCGGATTGCGTGGAATACGTGTGTAGCGACGGCCGTTCTGGCCTCGCCGCTGATGTACTGTGCGGATCAATCCTCCACGGCTCCCGCCGCAGTACGACGCTCGACCGGTGCGCCCAGCACCGCCGCTACTCCCGCGCTCGTACGCCAGCTCGCGGCCGGGCGCGGGATCGTGCCGTTGCCGCCGAGGCCGTTCGTGCGGCCGGAGCTCGCGCGGCTGGGACGGGCCCTCGTCTTCGACAAGATCTTGAGCGGCAATCGCGACATCTCGTGCACCACTTGCCATCTTCCGGAGTTTGCGACGGGTGATGCGCGAAGTCTCTCAATCGGACAGGGCGGCACCGGACTCGGGCCCGCGCGACGACTTCCCTCCGGCATCTTCATCCCGCGTAACGCCCCGCCACTCTTCAACGTGAGCGCGACGCGGCATCTCTTCTGGGATGGACGTGTCGAGATGGATCAGCATGGGCAATTGAAAACGCCGGCGGGGGCGCTCCTGACACCGGAAATGCGTCGCGTGCTCGAGTTCGGACCTGCATCGGCGCTCGGCCTATTTCCCGTCACCAATCGCGACGAGATGCGCGCGTACAGCGGTAACGAGCTCGCGGCCATCCCGGATGCGGACCTTTCCGCGATCTGGGCCGCACTGATGCGCCGGCTTGGCAACATCCCGGAGTATCGCCGCATGTTCGAGGAGGCGTATCCCGGACAACGCTTCGATCGCATGTCGTTCGCGCATGCGTCCAACGCGATCGGCGCGTTCCTCGTCGACAAGCTCACGTTCGCGAATTCGCCGTGGGATCGCTTTCTCGCCGGGAGCGACAATGCACTCACTCCAAGTCAGCTCGTGGGGGCACAGACCTTTCTCACTCTGAAGTGCTCGCTCTGCCACAACGGCTCGACGTTCAGCGATGAGAAATTCCACGACGTGGCCGTCGCGCAGATCGGACCCGGTGAGGGGAACGGTCCAAGCTTGCACGATGATTTCGGCCGTATGCGAGTCACCGGCCTCGAGACGGACAAGTATCTTTTTCGAACGACTCCGCTTCGAAATGTGGAGCTCACCGCGCCGTACGGGCACGATGGAGCGATCACCACGTTGCAGGGTTTTATCGAGCACTACAGCGAATCGGACGCGAAGCTGCTCTCGTACGATCCGCTGCAACTCGAACCGGCTCTTCGAAACACGCTTCTTCCGAACGCGACGGACGTTCTTGCCCAGCGTGACACCCTCCTCAAGGGTGTGGTGCTCACACCCGCGCTCGTGGGGCAGCTCATGGACTACATGAGTGCGCTCACGGATGATAGGGCGCGCGATCTCAGACGTCTCACGCCGCCTCGGGTGCCGAGCGGGCTGCCGGTGGATCACTGAGGCCAACGGTAATCTGGCGCTCGAACGGACGATGGGATTGTGATGAAGGGTCGTTGGGTCGTACCGTGTACTTGACTCCCACGGGATGATCTTGTGACCCCTCTGGATCTCGATCGGTGGCGCGTCGTGTCGCCGCTGCTCGACCGCATGCTCGATCTCTCGGAGCCCGATCGCGAAGCGTGGTTCGCCGAGCTGCGCACCACCTCCCCCGGTCTGGCGGCGGAGCTGTCATTGCTGATGGACAGCGATGCGGCGGCGGAAGCGCGATCCTTTCTCGAGGCACCGCCGGAGGTGACGCTCAGCGGCATCGAGCTTGACGCGTACACACTCGAGCGCCCGCTCGGCTCCGGCGGCATGGGCTCCGTGTGGCTGGCCCGACGCACCGACGGACGATTCGAGGGACGCGCCGCCGTCAAGCTGCTCAATCTGGCGCTCGTCACACCGGCGGGTCAGGCGCGCTTCCGTCGCGAGGGATCGGCGCTCGCACGTCTAGCGCATCCGGGAATCGCGCGGCTTCTCGACGCCGGAGTCAGTGCGGGCGGTCAGCCGTATCTCGTGCTCGAATACATCGACGGAGTGCGCATCGACGAGTACGTCGAGGAGCGCAAGCTCATGCGCGACGCACGCATACGTCTCTTCCTCCAAGTGCTCGACGCCGTCGGCAGCGCACACGCCAATCTGATCGTGCACCGGGATCTCAAGCCGTCGAACATTCTCGTGACGAGCGACGGTACGGTCAAGCTGCTGGACTTCGGGATTGCGAAACTGCTCGATACCGACACCGCTGACCGTGATACGCTTACCGCCGAAGGCGCGCGTGCCCTGACGCCGGACTTCGCGGCACCCGAGCAAGTCTTCGGCCATGCGATTACCACCGCCACCGATGTCTATGCACTTGGCGTGCTGCTCTACCTCCTTCTCTCCGGCCATAATCCGCGTACGGGCAGCGATGCGATCGGCGCGTTCGATGCGACTCCTGCGAGCCTGGGCGCCAGGGATCTCGACACCATCATCGACAAGGCTCTTCGCAAGGATCCACGGGAGCGCTATCTGAGCGTAGCGGCATTCGCTGATGACCTCGAACGTTTCCTGCGCCACGAGCCGGTGAGCGCGCGACGCGCATCCCTTCCGTATCGGCTGAGCAAGCTCGTTCGACGGTACCGTGCGGGACTGGCGGCCGCGGCTCTCATAGCCGCTTCGCTGATGGGGGCGACGGCATTCTCGGTTTCGCAAATGCGCGAGGCGCGAAAGCAGCGAGATGTCGCCATCGAGGCGAAGAGGCGAGCGAACGCGCAAAGCGATTTTCAATCGCTTCTGATGTCCCAGGTTGGCGACAAGCCGATCTCCATGCGCGAGATTCTCGACCGCGGACGCGTCGTGCTCGAGCGACGATTCGCACGTCAGCCGGATTTCCTCTTGGCCATGCTCGTCGAGTTGTCGATCGACTATGGCAAGCTAGGAGACACGGATATCGGCGACACCGTGCTCGCGCGAGCCGACTCGATCTCCGTTGCAAGCGGGCATCGAGAGCAGCTCGCCCGCATACGCTGCTACATGGCGGAGAACCAGCGCACGAAGGGCGAATACGAGCGAGCGCGGCGAACGCTGGAGAGTGTGGAGCAGCTGCGGCGCGCAATGCCGGACGCGGCGACCGAGGCGCTGTGCCTCGAGGCAATCGCGAATCTCGATATCGAGACGGGCGATGGGACCAAAGGCGTGCCGGCGATGCGCGGCGCTCTCGCCATTCTGGACAGTTTGGGAGAAGCCGGGGGGATGGACTACATCGGTGCTCTCTCCACGCTGGCGGGCGCGCTCGGCCGGCAGGGCCATCACCGGGAAGCCGTTGCCGACTATCGCCGCTCGCTCTTTCTGATCGACTCGGCCGGTGGAAACCAGACGATCGACCGAGCCATCATCGAGCACAACTACGCGTGGGAGCTGAGCGATCTCGGAGAGACGGCGAAAGCGGAGGAGATGTTGCACGACGTACTCGTGCAAATCGAAAGAAGCGATCCGGCCACGCATCTACCGCGGCAGCCGCTCATTCACTATGCGCAGACCGCGTACGACAACGGCAATTCGGACTCCGCGGAACGATACTTCTCCATGCTGGTCTCGCAGAGCGACCAGGAACACAATGGCTACTGGGTGGGGCGCGCCCTGTTTGGCCTC
>DATGDQ010000382.1:0-4247 GCA_035310785.1 Gemmatimonadaceae bacterium
TGGATCGATGATGTCGCCAGTCGACAATCGCCTGAGAAGGTGACGCTCGAGCAGATACTCCTCTGCGCGCCGCCGCGCATGCGTTATCGGCGCCGCCGCACCGTGCGCCTCCTCGAATGCAAGCAGACCTTCGAGCACACAGATTGTGGTGTGAAACGACGATCGCACGGAGCCGCGCTCCGTTTCGCAATTCCATCCGCCGTCCTCGAGCTGCTCGCTCAACAACCGATCGACCAGCCGATCACAGCGCTCGCCGAAATACGCGCCGAGCGCGACGACGCGGCCGTTGACGCACGGCTCGACCTCACCCTCGAAGAAGGGCGAGTGGCCGAATTCGGGCCCCCAGGTCACGCTGCCACGAACGCGCTCGAGTGCCGTTCGCGCGCGCGCGCTCGTCGGGTCGAGGCCCAGATCGCGCAGCATCAGCAAGGTATACAGATTCGTCCACCACAGCGGCATCGAGCTGCCGTCGCCCCAATTGCCGTCGGGATGCTGCTGGTCGAGCAGCCGCGAGCCCCATCCCTCCGACGCGATGCGCGTCCGCTCGGCGTCCACGACCCCGGACGGTGCATTCGTGAGATCGCGCATGACCTGCCAACGTATGGATACGTCGGCATCGAGGAGCCAGTCGAGAATGATGTCGCTGGAGACCGTCGCCATTCGGCGCACTCGGATGCCGGACAACGCGGAAGCGACCTGCGCAACGCGGTAACGTGTTGCGCAGGCTGCTCGCGCGTCCGTTTGGATGCGAGCTACCGCTTATCCTCTGTAGTACTCTTGTTGTTCTTGATCCACTCGGCGACACCCTGATGGCCGGAGCACGCGCCGCGTTTCGACGAATGCATCCAAAGCGTTCCGTCGTTGCAGCGCGCCTTGGCGTACCACTTCGCGACACCTCCGTGGCCCGAGCAACTGCCGGTCGTGCTCTCACTCATGGAATACGTACCGTCGGTGCACTTGGCTGTCGCGCCCTTCGGGTGATGCATCTTCGCCGACACCTCGTCCGACGACTTCGTGCGCGATTCGTGGTGCACCGTCGTGCTCCGGCTCTCCACCTTCTCCGCAGAATCGGAGTTCTGAGCCTGAAGAGGAGCCGTGACGGTGAGTGCCGCCAGGCTCGCAAGAATTGAGACGATTCGCAGCATATGACCTTTGGATAGAGCGTTCGAAACGCTGTGATCGAGCTTCACGTGGGGAGACTCGAGTTGCTGTTGCACAAGGCATGCGCAGACCCGGAGATACTGGCGTGCTCTGCCTACGGGCGTTGACCACTATCGAACGTTGGATACCTTTCCCGTTGGCGTACAGAACGCCTCCGGTCCGCGGAAAGGGCTGCGCCCATCTCTGTCGAAGCGATGCGCTTTGCGCCCTCTTCGGGTCGATTGTGCGGACGCCGGCCGTAACGAAGGAGGCGTCCCATGTCGTTGCCGTTCAGCCGCTCGCTCCCTGCGCATCCGGATCTCGCGCAGCAGAAGAAGCAGTCGAAGCAGCTGCTCCAGGCGTTCATTGCCGGCGAGGTAGAGGCGCGCGCGCGCGTCCGTGCCGTGTTGCCGGACAAGAAGCGCATCGCCCTCGCCGACGCGCAATTCGTCCTCGCGCGCGAATACGGGTTCGCGAGCTGGGCGGCACTCAAGGATCACATTGGCGAGCGAGTCGAAACGGCGCGCGCGCCCCTCGATCGCCTGCACGACGCGTTCCGGCGGCGCGACGCTCATGCGCTGCGCCGGCTCCTCGAGACGCACGCGGAGCTTCGAGCGCGAATCAACGACCCGGTGTTCAGCTTCAACGCGCCGGCGATCGTGTGCTACGCCAACGATCCTGCGATCGTAGACGTGTTGCTCGACTTCGGAGCCGACCCGAATCAGCGCAGCGCATGGTGGGCCGGCGGCTTCCACGCACTCTACTCGGCCACGGGTGATGCTGCCGAACGGCTGCTCGCTGCGGGAGCCATCCCCGACGCGTGCGCCGCGGCCCATCTCGATCGCCTCGACCTTCTGTCGCGGATGATCGCCGCGGATCCGTTGCGCGTGCACGAGCGCGGCGGTGATGGACAGATGCCGCTCCACTTCGCCCGGTCGCGAGCCGTGGTCGATCTCCTCCTCGACGCGGGAGCGGACATCGATGCGCGAGATGTCGATCATCGCTCCACGGCGGCGGAATGGATGCTCGACCGCACGCGCGGCGCGGGCCGATACGAGCTCGCGCGCTACCTCGTCGAGCGCGGCGCCCATCCCGACATCTTTCTCGCCGCAGCGCTCGGCCTCACCTCCCGGGTGCGCGAGATGCTGACGGAGAATCCGGAGTCGCTCGATCTGAGGACGGGGCAGGGGAGCTACGCCCAGCAGCCGCCGAGCAGCTATCACATCTATACGTGGACGATAGGAGACGGTCGTTCACCGCTGGACGTCGCATTCCAGTTCGAGCACGAGGAGACTCTGACTGCGATGCTCACCTTCGCGACTCCGCTCCAGCGACTGCGTCTCGCGTGCCGGCGGGGCGACGACGCCGCGGCGCACGCGCTGGTGCGCGAGAATCCGAAGCTCATCGAATCGATGTCGCCCGAAGATCACAGAGTGCTCAGCGACGCCGCGTGGTACGGCGATGAACGGGCCGTCACCCTCATGCTCTCCCTCGGCCTCGATCCATCCACACCGGGGCGTGACTCGGGGACGGCGCTTCACTGCGCGGCATGGGAAGGCTCGCCCGAAACGGTCGCCGCGCTTCTTCGGCATCGCGACGCTCCGAAGCTGGTCGCGATCAGGGACTCGCGCTACGGTGCGACGCCGCTCGGCTGGTGCTGTCATGGCTCACTGCACGGCAATACCGCGCACGACCACGCGACGGTGGCCCGACTGCTGCTCGACGCCGGCGCGCGGCCAGGTGCGGATACCGAGGAGGCATCGCCGGCGGTGAAGGCAGTGATCGCTGCGCGGAGCCGCTCCGCGCGACGGTGATGACGACGTAACGCTCCTATCCGATGCGAACGAAACGAGCCACCGACGGCACCCCACGATTGTCGATGATGAAGAGCAGGTAATATCCCGGCGGCGCCAGCGCAGCGCGCGCCGGAGCGCTCACGGAAATCGAGCTCGAGCTGCTCACGGAGAACGTGAGCGGCAGCGCGTGCTGGTTCTCGTTGAACGAGTGTGTGACCGAGCCGATCGAAATCCACATCACCTTGCTTATCGACGCTGCCGCCGGAGTCTGCACCGTGAACGTCTGCGCGTATGACGTGGACGTCGGCGCCGCCGTGATGGTCGGACGTGTTGCGAGCGTGCCGTCCGAGTTGAACAGGTATGGCGGAGAGAAGATTTCCGCCGTGTAGTCATCCGTCAGCCCTGTCGCGGCGGGCGACCCGCTGCCCACGGAGAGCAGTCGTCCATCGGGGAGCAAGAGAGCTGTCGAGTGATACAGGCGATAGTGCGTCATTCGCGCGAGCGCGGTCCACTTCTCCGTGGCTGGATCCCACAGCTCGGCCGCGAGCACCGCGTCGGACGACGGGGCGTTGTTGAATCCCGTCGCGTTTGTTCCTCCGGTGACGAGCACTTTGCCGTCCGCCAGAATCGTGGCGTTGCTCTGTCTCCGCGCGACAGCCATGGAGCCGACAGAGCGCCACGACCCGCCCACATTCAGGTCGATCACCTCCGCCGTCGCCGTCGGAGCTCCGCCGCCCACGATGAAGACCTTTCCGGCGTCGTACATGACCGCGGAGCCGTAGTCGCGGTCGCCAAAGAGGCTCGATGGACCGGCAGTCCACCTTCCGGTACCCGAGGGATCGAGGTAGTAGGTCGTCTGGCTCGGACCAGCCACGAACACTCCACCTGCTGGCGTGACGAATGCGCGCGGGTAATAGGGCAGGTAGAGTGATGCGCTGGACAACTCACGCCACTGACCGTTCGTCTGGTACACCTCCGGGATCAGATTCGTCGCCTGCGCCGTATCGCCTCCACTCAGCGTCAGAATCTCGCCCGTCGCAAGCGTGGTGTTGCTCGGGTACCAACGCCCGTTCGCCATGTTCGGGCCCGTCGTCCACGAATTCGACGCGTAATCGAAGATGGTGGTCGCGAGGATCCCCTTGTTGTTGATCCCGCTGTGGCCACCCGCCGTGAACAGGCGACCATCCGCCAGAAACGACAGTCCGCTGCAAAAGACGTCGACCGGCTCCGAGATCGATACGAACGTGCCGGTGGAGGTGCCGCTCGCGGGCGGTGTCCAAATGGCGGGCAGGCGACTGTTCGTCCCCCACG
>DATGDQ010000383.1:0-8147 GCA_035310785.1 Gemmatimonadaceae bacterium
CAGGTGAGCGCCTTGAGCACGAGCACGTTGAGCGTGCCGTAGATGAGATCGGAGCCGGTTCGTGTCATGGTAGCCATGCGGGATCAGAAGGATCGGTCGCTCACCCCACCCGTTCCACTGAACAGGTAGGTGGAGAGAACGTACAGTGGATGTGCGCGGGGCGCAAGACGGGATGCCGACGCGCGATGCTACGCGCGCAGTCCGCCGTCGATCACACGAAGCGCTTGATGAACTCGAACGCCTTGTCCGCGACACCTCGCCACCCGTGGTCGATGACGAGCGCGTGCCCGCGATTCGCAATCTCGACGATCTCGGTGACCCCCGGATTGCGCTCCTGGCGCTTGAACGACGCGTGCGCGATTGCCCACGGGACGGTATGGTCCTTCTCACCACTCATGATCAGGAGCGGTCCGCGCTCCGGATTCTCCGTGTCCACCTTTGCCTCGGTCCACGGATTGAGGTTCGCGATCGCCGCCTGAAAGAGCGGAACACCCGACCCCGGCACCGCATACTTCTCATAGAGCTCACGCGCCTCCTCTTCGCTCACCGCGTTCGCGAATCCGTAGCGAAACTGCTCGAACGTGAGCGGAACAGCACGGTTGCGATTCGCCGGATTGCCGAGTACCGGCCAGGCGGACTTGAGCGCGGAGAATGGAAGTGGGAGCACGCCCTGGAACGGCGCCGGGTCGATGGCCACCGTCACTGCGGCAAGTCCGCGACCGGCCAGAATCTGTGCGAGCAGTCCGCCGAAGGAATGGCCGACGATGGCCGGCTTCTTCTTCAGATGACGAACGATGTTGTCGAAGTGATCGGCGATCTGCCCGATCGACTTGTGCGCCAGTATCTCGGGATGCGCCTTGGCCTCCTCGACGGTGTCGGGATCGTCCGGCCAGCCGGGCGTCAGCGCCACGAACCCGGCTTCCTCGAACATCTTGGCCCAGCGTTCCCAGCTGCTGGGAAGCAGCCACAGTCCGTGTACGAAGACGATTGGCTGGAGTCCCGTCGCGTTCGCGCGCGCCACCTCGCCCAGCTCGTGCTCGGTGATTGTGGCAGCCTGGACCGAGGATGAGCCCGCGGGTGTCGCCGTTGCAGTGCTTGTCATGATCGAGCTCCATGCGGCGCTCGGGGCCGCGTGCAGTGTGACCCAGCGGCGCTTCTGCGCGACGTGGTCGCCGTATCCCCCCAGTTCAGCCGCGATCGTCGCGGGGGAACGCTCAATATGAGCGCGCCGGTCCGGATCGCCAGACTCGGTCTGTCACGAAGTCGTATACGCGAATTGCCGCGTCCTACTGGTACATGATGAACAGCGGAACCGGATCCAGCTGGAGCACCTGCTCCGGTGTGAGCATCGGCTTGTCGTTCTTGTAGAACACCTTGAATCCGGCGTACTGCACCGGGCGATCGTGCACGTACGCCTTGTAGGAGCCGTACTTGAGGTGAGGCGCGCCGAAGCCGTCCATGTCGATGACGATCTGCACGCGCGGATCGAGCCTGATCCTCTCGTGATTGGACAGCATCGGCCGCGTGAATCGATGCACGATCAGCATCTTGGGCGGCAGCCGGAGTGAGTCGACCAGGGATGCGAGAGCCGACGACACCGCGTTGACGTCCGCCGCATCGATCCGCCCGATCACCTGCCCGGGAATTCTCTTCGAGCCGATCGAGAACTCGGGATCGAGCGCGAGATGCACGTACGGGCGCGCCAGATACTTCATGAGCGGCTGCATCTCCGCCGCCATCGTGCTGCGGCCCGTCTGAATGTCGAGAATGACGAGATAGTGGTGCGCCTCTGCCCAGCTCATCACGCGCTCGATCAGCGTATCGGGCATCCTCGCGCGATACTGCCCGCTCCGCCCGGGACTCGCCTGCGCCACCGTCGCGATCAACTCGAGTGCCGGCAGTACCGGTCGAGTGCTGTCGACCGCCGCGTACGCCGCGGCCTGCTTCGCCAGCCGCGCGAGCATCGAGTCGGAGCGGATCTCGCCGAGGATCCCCATGCGCCTGGACATCGGATTGCCATAGTACGCCACGATGCGGCAGCCGGGGAGCAGCGAGCCTGGAAGCCGATGTGTGGCCGCGGAATCGGTTTGGAGGGCGATCGCAGCAGCCGAATCCGCGTGCATCTTCGCGCGCACGCGTGCGATCGAATCCGCGCGCGCCGCCTTCGCGGACGTGCGCTTCGCCGTGCTCGCTCTCACCGCACCGACTGTATCCGCCGTCGTCGCTACGCTCGGCGCGCCGGCGCTGCGTCCCCCCGCGCCACCTGCAGTGTCGCGCCACGCGCCTACGACGTGCACCGTGTCACTGCCCGCTCCGCTCGTGCGCAGTGAGTCGGGGCGGGCCGCACTCGCGCTGTCCGCCCGCGAGACGGGACTCATCGCGATCTGCGCGGCCGCAGGCTTCTTCGGCAGCGGCACCGATCCTCTTGCGCACTGAGCGGGCACTGTGAATCCCGGCACCGAGTCGCGACTTCCGGTTCCGCCACGCGCAGTCGCGGAGTGCGCTCCGTTCAGCGAGTCCCCCGCGCGCGACGCGCGCGCATCGCGCGCATCCTGGCACGCCACGATCATCGCACCGCATATCAGCAGCGCGCGCATCCCGACGCGACTCACGCTGCCCCCGCCTCCTCGGCTGCCGCCGCGCGCATCGACGCGGGATCCACGCCGATTGCGTTGCACCACGACACGTACGCCCCCGGCGCGATCTCCGACGGCTTGATCTCGCTCCTGCCGCCCCAGAACACGTTCGTATAGCTCACCGGAATTCCCGCCTCTTCGAGATGCGCATCGATCGCCGCCTTGTGCTCGAGCACGACTCGCTTGTCCGTGCCGTGCGCCACGGCCATGATGTTCACGTTCGCGAACTCCTCGCCACCCTCGCGCCAATAGGCATGCGTGAGAATGTGGTGACGACCCACCTCCTTTCCGGCTTCGATCTCACGCCCAACAGGCACGCGCCAATGAAAGAGCGCGTTGTAGCGAGTCACGCGCACGCCATCGGCGCCTGGCTTCACGTGCTCGAGGAAGGTGGAAAAGCGGCCGATCACGCCGCGCTCCGCGAGCTCGCGACCCACCCGGAGGAACTCCTCGTACGTCACTCCCGCTTCCTGCGCTCGCACGCGCCACGGCTCCGGCCCGATCTCCTCGATCGTGAGCTCGCGCTTGAGCGGCTCGAGCACCCGCCACTCGAGCTCCGAAAGCTCCACAATGTTCGTGTCGAGCACACGTCCGGGCTCATCGGAACGCGAGCCGGGCTCCATGCCCTTTCGGCGCACGTGCCCCACTCCGAGCGCGAATAGCCGCTTCGCGGGCATCACCCGAAACGCGCTCGCGCCCACGCGCTGCGCGAGCACCTCACAATGCCTCTCGCGAGAATATCCCTGCGGCACCTTCAGCGTAGTCCAGAGTCGATAGCTCGAGCCCGGTGTCGCGCCATCCGTCGATCGGATCACCACGTGTCCCGAGAACGGATCCTGATGCACGAAGTACTCGAACGCGGAGTCGAGCTTTTCCTCGGGCACCTTCCATGCGACGAGCGCGCCGGGCGCCAGATTCGTCGCCATGAGCGTCTGGCGCACGCGCCGAATCGTCCCCGCACGCAGCATCGCGCGAATCCGCGCATGAACGATCTCTTCGCTCACCCCCGACTGCCGCGCGATCTCCACGAACGGATCTTCGAGGAACCCCGCGATACGATCTTCGGAGATCGCGAGAATGCGCGCGTTGATCTCGTCGCCGATGTCCGCCGGTAGCATCGTTGCCGTCATGACGTGGAAGATAAACCAGGGATGTCTCCGCGGAGCACGATGCGCACCGTGGTCCCCTCTCCTTCCACACTCGCCACCGCGATCTCCCCGCCCCAGCTCTCCACGAGCCGCCGGCTGATCGCCAATCCCAAGCCACTCCCCCTCGTGCGCGTGGAGAAATGTGGCTCGAACAGCCGCGCCTGGACGGATGCCGGAATCCCGCTTCCGTTGTCGCGCACGGCAATGGCCACCCGCTCCGCACCGTCATCGACGCGCACCTCGACCCACGTTGCCCCCGCGAAGCGCGCATTCTCGAGCAGATTCAGCATCACCTCACGAAGCTCATCCTCGCGTGCATATGCCAGCACGGAGCCATCGCCTCCCGCAATGCGCCAGTCGACATCACCCTCGCCGAGCTTCTCGAGCTCGACGACATCTCTGATGATCGCGCTCACGTTCAGCGGCTCGGCGCGCTGCAGCTCCGACGGTCCCATGCCATACCTGCTGAATCCTCGCGCGATCTCGTCCAGACGATCGATCTCCGCCAGAATCCGCTCGGCGTTGGTCTCGAGAATCGTATCGAAGTCGGCTCGCGCGTCCGCGTGCGCGCGTTTGAGATGCTGCACGCCGAGCCGGATGGGCGTGAGCGGATTCTTGATCTCGTGCGCCACCTGCCGCGCCATCTCGCCCCATGCGAGCACACGCTGCGCACGCGCGAGCTCGGTGATGTCATCGAGCGTGAGCACGGCGCCTCCGCGGCCTGCTGTGAGCCTGGTAATTCGGGCCTGTAGCTGTCGTCCATGCACCGACAGCTCGAACTCCTCCTCTTCCGCGGTGTGCTCGGCAAACGCGCGCAGGCGACGCGCCGTCTCCTCGCCCAACCCGTTCGAGATGAGTCCCGGAGGCAGCGGGCGCCCCAGCATCATCTCTGCGCGCGGATTGGCGAGCGTGATGACGTCATCCGCGTCGAGCGCCACCACGCCGCTCGCGACGTTGCGCAGGATCGCCGCCGTGCGCCGTTGCGCGGATTCCAAGGCTGCGCGGCTCTCTCCCAGATCGGCAGCCATGCGTCGAAACGCCGAAAACACGGGCTGGAACTCGTCCGGCGCGCGCGCAGCGAGGGGAGGCTCGCGCTCGCCTCGCGCGATCGCGAGCGCCGCCACGCGCAAGGCGCCGATCGGCTCCGCCAGTGATCGGGACGCGATCTGACTGAGCGCAAGCGCAGCGAGCGCACCCAGAACCGTGGCGCAGGCGACGAGCACGGCCAGGTCGTGCCGTCGCTGATCGAGCGTCGCCTCCGTGCCTCGCGCCGGCGCACCGATCACGAACTGTTCGCCGCTCCCGCTCATGGACACCCGAAAGCCGAAGAGCGCCGGATCGCCTGCGACTCGCTCGGTCAGGCTCGCGTACACCTCACGTCCCTCGGTGAGCGTCGCGTACGCGGAGGGCGGGAGATATGCACCCATGGGCGCGAGCGCATCGAACAGCGGCTGGCTCGCGCCACTCAGCTCGCCATTGCGATAGAGCAACAGCGGGATGTCCGTGTGGCCGACGAGCGATGCGCCGCGACGCGCCTCCTCGTCCGTGGAGATGCCTCGCAACGCCTCACGCAGCACGAGATCGCGCGACTGACGATCCTCCGTCCGCAGCCGCTCGTAGCTCCAGAGTGCGAACACGAGCGCGGGAATCACGAAGAATGCGAAGAGCACGATCGTGAGCCGCGACCGATAGCTCGTCCCCCATCGGCGAACGCCGACACGCAGTCGCTTGAGCACGCGCCCATCGGGGAGCGCCGCAACCATCCAGAGCGCGAAGAGGATGACGAGATCGAGCATGACGGCGAGCGCGCCGCGCTGCAGGAGCACTCCCAGCGAGCGGAGCTCGATCTCGATGTGCGCGCGCAGCAGTCCCTGCGACGTGCGCACCAGGTGGTCGCCGTGCATCTCGTTCTCGTCGCGATACCAACGCGTGCCGGTGGACGCGAGGGTGTCGCCTGGCTGCATCTCCACGAGCGACACACTGTACGGCGGCTCGCCGGTCTCGCGATCCTCGAGCCCGAGCAGTGGCGCGAACGGATCGGTCGCGATCAGCCGCGTGCGAGGCGCGACGACGACGGTCGTCACGGAGCTGTCCGGGTGTGGCACTGCGAGCACGACGAACACTCCCGGCACGCCGAGCACGGACTGCAATTGCGTCGACCGGGTCGCTCGCGCGTTCGCCGCGATCTCGCCCACGGCTCGCACTGGCGGCGTGAGCTGATCGAGCGTCACCTCGGCGGTGGGTAGTCCCTCCGGAGTCCAGCTCATGAGGTCCACGGGATAGCCGCTGCCCACGAGGTCGGAGCGCATGTAGTGCTTCGCGAGCTCCGACTCCGAGCGCGCAACGGGTGCTGAGCGCAGCTCCGCGCCCAGCCGCTGCAACACGCTCACGATGTCCGGATCGACCACCGCGAGCCCGGCGACATCGCGGTCCGCCAGCGTCGCGCGTCCCCGCACGCCGGCGCCCCACGTGAGCGTCGTCGCCACGAGCGCGGCCACGCCTCCCGCCACCAGCACCTGCCGGCGATGCGAACAGGTGAGGGCGAGCGTCGCAATGACCGCCATCCAGAGTACGCGATACCAGGTGGGCCACGTCCCAGGAGCGTGCAGCACGGCGGGCGCGATCACCGCGGCCAGCGTGGCGAGCACCGGCGCAACCCACGGTGAAACGAGGCGACGCCGTCCGAGCGCGGCGCTCGCAACGGCGGCCAGTCCGATGAAGAGCGTCGCCGCGGCGAGAAAGAGCGCGATCTCCCAGCCGAGCCAGAGCTGCACCGACACGCCGCTCGGCGGCGGCGACACGCCGGCGCCGAGTGCGCGCAGCACGGGCGGCGATGCAGCGAGAATCGCGAGCACGATCGGAATCGCCATCCAGCTGCGCGCCAGGTGAAGTCCGCGACGCAGCGTCAGCAGAAGGGCCAGCAGCACGATGGTCGCCGCGGCGGCGAGCGCACCGACGGATGCGGTGAATGGCCCCCCGACCTCCGCGTAGTAGACCGTCGGATCGAAGAGCACGCCGCTCCCCGAGAACGAGTTGAGCGGGATGAGCGCGAGCAGCCCGAGCGCGACACCGAGCGGCATCAACCGTCCCAGCAGCGAGCGTTGGCGACGCCACAGGGCGATGAGGAAGAACGCGAACGCGATCGCGAGAAAGATCGTGCCGGTGAGCCGCACCCGAACGAGCGTCGTGAGCCGCGCCTCTTCTTCTCCCGGGGCCACCGTGTGCGCAACGAGCAGCGTGTCCGTGCTGCTTGGGGAGAGCACGATGAAAGCATCGCCACTTCGTCCGGTGCCGGGTGCAGCCACCTCGAATGCGTGCAGTCCCTGCTCGCGCGCAATGCGGTTGCCGATCGCTGGAACGAGTTGATCGCCGGGAGGCTCGGCGTACGCGACTGCGGTCGCGATCGCGCGCCGGCTTCCACGCGTGGTGGCGGCGTAGAGCACCGTGTAGAACGGCGTGTGCAGCGCGCCGATGGCGCCGCGGGCGGAATCGGGCGCGATGACGAGGCGCCCGCCCCAGGCGAAGGGAACGCCGCGATCGTAGAGCACGATCCCCTGCTCCGGCGCGTCGGCGGTCGCCTGCCGGAACGAGGCGAACGCCTGCTGCTGATCGGACGGTGCATCGAGCGCGTGCACCGCGCTCGTCTGCAACGCCGCGAGCGACCGTGCAATCTCGCGGCGAAACTCGGCGCGCCCGCGCTCGACCACGATCGTGCGGTATGTCGGCCAATCGTTGTCGATGCGCGTCAGCGCGCGCTGGGAGCTCGTGGCAACGACCGCGAACGCACCCAGCGCGGCGGCAGACGCGACCGCCCAGCGACGCGAGCCACGTCCCCAGAGTAGCGCGATTCCGAGCGTCGCAACCGTGGCGGCAATCGTGAAAGCGAGGTAGCCTATGCTCGGGGTGCGAAGCCACCACGCCCCCGCCACGAGCGCCACGGCCTCGACGAGCGTCCACAGTCGTATCGTGGCTTCGGTGCGCGGCGCCGCCTTCGATGTCACGCTCACTTCATTCTGGTCCGAGATGACCGTTCCCCTCCATCCGCCCGCGACAGGGGCGCAGCTGCTTAAGTACACCGCACCGGGCGCGGTGGCTGAAATTCTCGCGCGCGACCCTCGCCTCATCATCCCGGTGGGCACCTGCGAGCAGCATGGCCCTCACCTCCCCCTCGGCTGCGCGACCATCATCGCCGAGCAGCTGTGCGACGATCTATCGGACACGTACAAGGTGCTGCGCGCGCCGACCGTCGAATATGGCGTCAATGTCGAGTCGGCGCGCGAGGCTGTCGGAAATTCGTCGATGCGGCGGAAGACACTGCACCGCATGCTCAACGATCTGCTCGCGTCGTGGGAAGGGTGCGGCT
>DATGDQ010000384.1:0-5663 GCA_035310785.1 Gemmatimonadaceae bacterium
GTTCCGAGCGATGGCGCGCTCCGCATGCTGCCCGAGGCGCTCGACGCGATGCTCGCGAGCGATATCGCCGCCGGCGCGCTACCCGTCGCCGTGATCGCGAGTGCGGGGACGGTGAACACGGGCGCGATCGATCCGCTCGAAGCGATCGCCGACATCTGCTCGCGCCACGGAGTCTGGATGCACGTCGATGGCGGCTATGGTGCGCCGGCGATTCTCACGGAGGAGTACCGATCGCGACTCGCGGCAATCGGCCGCGCGGACAGCGTCGGCATCGACGCGCACAAATGGATGTACGTCCCGGTCGATGCCGGGGTCGTTCTCATTCGGGACGCGAAGCTGATGCGCGATACCTTCAGCCTCGTTCCGCCGTACTTGCGCAGCGACGACGATCGCCACGGCGTGCAGGGTCCACCCTGGCTGAGCGAGTACGGCTCCGAGCAGACGCGCCCATTTCGCGCCCTCAAGGTGTGGATGGCGCTTCGCTACTTCGGCACCTCAGGGTACGCACAATTGATCGCGCATGATATCGCCATGGCGCGCCGCCTCGCCGATCGCGTGCGCACCACCCCGGAGCTCGAGCTCCGCGAGCCGCAGGGTCTGAGCATTGTCTGCTTTCGCGCCGTGCCGGATGCGATCAGGGGCGACGAGGCCGCCCTGGACGCGCTGAATCAGCGCGTGCTCGCGACGCTCCAGCTCGGGGGCAAGGCGTTTCTCTCCAGCACGGTGCTCGACGGGCGAAGCTGGCTGCGGTCGTGCATCGTGAATCCCGGCACGAAGTCCGACGACATCGATGCGGTACTCGATTGCGTGCTGGAGACGATGCGAGGCTACTTGTAGAGACGATACTTCTTGGTCGACTGTTCGAACGCGATCGTGGCCGGAACCGAGGCATCGATCAGTGAGTCTGGATCGGCGCCGCTCATCAAGGCCTCACGTCCTCCCGCGACGCCGAACAGCTGATTGAATCCCTTCTGCTGGAAACGAATCGAATCCTTGTTCAGCTGGATCGCCGCCCAAATGAGCGCAGCGCCGAGTCTCGCGGTGTTGACGCGCTCGCGATCGGTGATCGAGATGCGGATGCCGTTGATGCCCACGCCCCCGTACTTGTCATCGCCCGGATGCTGCGGAGTGAATCGCTCCTCCGAGAACTTGAGGCCCGGAAGCTCCCGCGTCTCGAGCAGCGTGATCGCCTTCTTCGCGTTGATCCACGGCGCGCCGACCAATTGAAACGCCTCCGGTGTACCGCGACCGACCGAGATGTTCGTGCCCTCGAGCCACACCACGCCGGGGTACAGTGTCGCGCTCGTGAGATTGGGCATGTTCGGCGACGGCTTGATCCACGGAAGCTTCGTCTGATCGAACCAATCCTCCCGTCGCCACCCGGTCATGGGGATCACGTGCAGATCCGCGTGCAACGCGAGCACGTCGTTGTAGAACCGCGCGAGCTCGCCCATCGTGAGGCCATGACGGGAAGGAATGGGGTAGATCGCAGTCGGTGTCGCCGCACGAGCGCTGCTGTGACTTCCCGCAAATGCGAAGCTCGTGTCCAGCATCGGGCCCTCGACGTGCAAGCCGGTGATGGGATTCGGGCGATCGAGCACGAGCACGCGCACGTGCTGCTGCGCGGCGGCGCGCATGGCGTAGACCATGGTCGCCTCGAACGTCCACATTCTCGCGCCGAGGTCCTGGAGATCGATGACGAGCACGTCGATCGTCTTGAGCACGCTGTCCGGCGGAGCGAGTGTCGTCGCGCCGTACAGCGAGTAGATCGGGATCCCGGTTCGCGCGTCGCGCCCGTTGGACAGATTCGTCCTGTCCTCGGTACCGCGAATGCCGTGTTCGGGCGAGAAGAGCGCCGTCAGCGTCGGGCCTGTGCCCGCGTGCTCCTTCGAGCGTCGTACGAGGAGGTCGATGTCGCTCGTACCATGCTCGTCCACGCCGGTCTGGTTCGTCAGCAGTCCCACACGCTTGCCGTCAATGAGTGCGGCGCTGTCCGCGAGAAGCACGGTGATGCCGGGGCGGACATGTCCCGCTCCGCGTCGCGCGTGATCGACCGGCGCGCTGCCGATGCACGCGACTGCGATCGCCAGTGTCGCGAGCGAGCCCTTTCTCGTATATCGATGCATTCCCTCTCCGATGTGAGCCGATGACGCCACAAGATACACCGCGCGACCAACGCCGACACTCCGCCGGTCCCATCGCCGAGACCCCAGCATGAGACTCACCGCGATCGACTGGGCGATCGTCGCCGCGTATTTCCTCCTCTCCACGGGCATCGGATTCTACTTCACGAAGCGAGGCGGCGAGAGTCTTACTGAATACTTCCTGTCCGGACGCGACGTTCCGTGGTGGCTCGCCGGCGCCTCCATGGTCGCGACAACGTTCGCCGCAGACACGCCGCTCGTCGTGACCGGCCTCGTGGTGGCGAACGGGGTCGCGGGGAACTGGCTGTGGTGGGACCTGCTCATGAGCGGCATGCTCACGGTCTTCTTCTTCGCACGGCTGTGGCGACGCGCGGGCGTGATGACGGATGTGGAATTCGCGGAGATTCGCTACAGCGGAAAACCGGCGGCCGTCTTGCGCGGCTTCCGCGCGCTCTACCTCGCGCTTCCGATCAACCTGATCGTGCTCGGCTGGGTCACACGCGCAATGATCAAGATTCTCACGATCTCGCTCGGCGTGAATCCCTACGCGGCCGTCGGCATCTGCTTCCTCGTCACGATGTTCTACGCAGTCGCGGCGGGACTCTCCGCCGTGCTCTGGACCGACCTCGTGCAGTTCGTGATCAAGATGACGGCGGTGATCGTGCTCGCCGTGTTCGCCGTACGCGCCGTCGGCGGCATGGACGCGCTCAAGGCGGGCGTGAGCGCGCACTTCGGCAGTGAGTCCGCGGGGCTGTCCGTGCTTCCCGTGTCGCTGCAGCACGGGCACCTCTCCGCGTATCCATGGATGCCGCTCACGGCGCTCGGCGTGTTCTTCTTCATGCAGTGGTGGGCCGCGTGGTATCCCGGCGCGGAGCCGGGCGGCGGCGGATACGTGGCGCAGCGGATCTTCTCCGCGCGCACCGAGCGCGATGGCGTGCTCGCCACGTTGTTCTTCCAGGTCGCGCACTACGCGCTCCGCCCATGGCCATGGATCATCACGGGGCTCGCGACGATCATCCTCTACCCGAATCTCCAGGACAAGGAATCCGGGTACGTGCACGCCTTCGTCGATCTGCTCCCCACACCATGGCGCGGGTTCATGCTCGCCGGCTTCGCCGCGGCCTACATGTCCACAGTCGGCACGCAGCTCAACTGGGGTGCGTCGTATCTCGTGAACGATTTCTACAAGCGCTTCTTGAAGAAGAATGAAACGGAAGCGCACTACGTGAACGTCTCGCGAGCCGCGACGGTCTTTCTGTTCGCGATGTCACTCGTCGCGACGTGGCAGATCTCCTCGGTGGGCAATGCGTGGCGGTTGCTGCTCGCGCTCGGCGCGGGCACCGGACTCGTGTTGATTCTGCGATGGTACTGGTGGCGCATCAACGCCTGGTCGGAGATCAGCGCAATGATCGCTTCGTTCGTGACCTCGCTCGCGGTGCTCGGCTACATGGGCTCGGCGCTGGTACCACGCATAGCAGCCGGGGGTGGGCCCGAAGCGGACGCGTGGGTGATGATCATTACGGTGACGGTCACCACCATCGTGTGGCTGGTCGTGACGTTCGCCACCAAGCCGGAACCGGACGCCGTGCTGGAGGCGTTCTACAAGCGCGTGCGACCCGGCGGTCCCGGATGGCTGCGCGTGTCGACCAGGCTGGGATACGGCCGGGAGGAGATCCCGGGCGGCCGATGGGCCTGGGCGAACTGGCTCGCGGGCGTGATTGCGGTGTATGCAACGTTATTCGGGATCGGCAAGATCGTATTTGGTGAGTGGATGGCGGGCGCGATTCTCGTGGTGATCGCGATCGTTGCCTTCGCCTGGATCGCTCGGTCCTTCACGGGGGATCGCTTTACGCCAAGCCGTTGAAGGTCAACGCGCTAGCAGCTATATTTTCCATTGAGTTACCGCTCTAATCCGTCCCTACAGTTTGAGGTAGACATGAGCACCACTCAGCAACCCGCCGTTACCGTTTCCGTCACGCCTACGGCCGCAGTCGAGGTCAAGCGCTTCATGGAACAGGAAGGGGTCGCCGAGACCGGCGGCGGACTTCGCGTGAGTGTGCAGCCGGGCGGCTGCAGCGGCTTCAAGTACGGCCTCCTCATCGAGGAGAAGGCAGCCGACGACGATCTCATAGTCGAGCAGGACGGCTTCAAGGTGTTCGTCGATCCGTTCTCGGCCCAGTACCTCAATGGCGTGACGATCGACTACGTCTCGTCGATGCAGGGCTCGGGCTTCACGTTCTCGAACCCGAATGCGACGGGCGGCTGCGGCTGCGGCAGCTCGTTCAACGCCTGATAGCTGACCGGGAGCACCGGCGTATCGAGTGCGCCGGATCGCACGTGAATCGAGGCCCGCGACGGTGACAGCCGTCGCGGGCTTCGTTGCATTGCGCGTGTGCGGCTTGCCAGGACCCGTGCTCAAGGGGCTTCCGTAGTGCACACGTTCGGCGCGCTGGATGTCGCCGTCCTGGTTGCGTACCTCAGCGGCACGACTGCGCTCGGCCTGTGGGTGGGGCGGCGCCAGCGCAGCTCGAACGACTACTTCGTCGCCGAGCGCTCGATCCCCTGGTGGGCGGTGCTGTTCTCGGTGGTCGCGACCGAGACGAGCGCGCTCACGTTCATCTCGACCCCGGGGCTGAGCTACGGCTCCGCGCCGAACGCGGGCGATCTCGCATTCCTGCAGGTGGTCGCAGGGTATGTGATCGGACGAGTGGTGGTCGCGTACACACTCCTCCCGCGCTACTACGAAGGCAAGCTCGTGACCGCCTACGCGCTGCTCGAGCGTCGCTTCGGCGTTGCGACGCGGCGCTTCACATCGATCGTGTTCATGGCGACGCGAGCGCTGGCGGACTCCGTGCGCGTGTTCGCGACGGCGATTCCGATTGCACTCATCATTGGCCCCGCGGTGAAGAATCCTGCACTGGTGACACCGCTTGCGGTGCTCCTTCTCGGACTGCTCACCATCATTTACACGTATCGCGGTGGAATGAAGGCGGTGGTGTGGACGGAGCTCGTGCAGGCGGGTGTATACGTGTTCGGCGGCATCGTCGCCGTGGTGCTGCTCGGTCGAGCGGTGCCGGGTGGCTGGAGCGCGATCTTCGACAGCGCGAGCGGCGCGGGCAAGTTGCGCGTGATCGACACCTATGCGGGATTCGACCGACCGTATACCCTCTTCGCCGGATTGCTCGGCGGTGCGTTCCTCTCGATGGCGAGTCATGGCGCCGATCAGCTCATCGTGCAACGGCTGCTGAGCGCGCGCTCGCTGCGCGATGCGCGCCGCGCGATCATCGGCAGCGGGTTCGCCGTGTTCGCGCAGTTCACGCTCTTCCTGTTGATCGGCCTCGGACTCTGGGCGTTCTATCAGGGACGACACTTCGATGCCACGGACGTCATCTTTCCGACGTACATCGTGGAGCACATGCCGGCGGGGCTCCTGGGCTTGATCGTGGCGGCGATCGTCGCTGCGACCATGAGCACGCACTCCGGTGCGATCAACTCGCTCGCTGCTGCGGCGACGAATGA
>DATGDQ010000385.1:0-1727 GCA_035310785.1 Gemmatimonadaceae bacterium
ATTCCCGATGCGAGAAGCGCGTGAATCCGCCGAAAGTGCGCGCCGCGCAGAGGTTGAAGGCCGCCCCAGAACAGGCCATGATGCACGAGGAGCAGATTTGCTTCATGCTCTCCGGCGGCGTTGATCGTGCGCTCCCGTAAGTCGACGGCGGCAGCGACCTTGACGATGTCATTCGGCGTCTCGAGCTGGAGACCGTTGAGTGCCTCCTTGTAATCCGGAAACCCCTCGGTGCCGAGGAGTGAGTCGAGCTCGTTCACGATCGTGGTGAGGGAAGTCATCCGGAGCTTGTGAAAGGTCGAAAGCGCGTGTGGATAGTTGTGGACAACATTGGTATTCGCGTGTGAATATCGCGGTTAACGTGTTGTGTCGCAACATATTACTGGTTTGTGTACAAAAAGGCCGACTGGCGCTTGCCAGTCGGCCCGGTGATCGTGCGTCAGATGATGGGGCGCGCGAGCGCTCAGCGCAGAACGGCGACGGGAGACGGGTGAGTCAACTCATCGGAGCCGGGCTCCTTCGCGTCCGCGATCCTCACGCTGCCGTTGATGCGTCCACCCTCGCTCACTGCGAGTGCGCGCGTGTTGATGTCGCCGATGATGACGGAGGTCCCCTGCACCTCGACGCGATCCGACGCGTTCACGGTGCCTTGAACTCGCCCACCGATGACGGCTTCGCGGGTGTTGATGTCGCCGAGGACTTCGCCTTGGCGGCCAACGAGCACTTGCCGTGCGGCGCGAATTCCTCCCTCGACGCGACCTTCGATCTTCACGACGCCATCGGTATCGATGTCGCCAACGATCTTCGTGCCGGCTGCAATGATGGAGAGTGCGTTGCTGTTGGCGGGAAGATTCTTGATGTCGTCAATTCCTTTCGCGTCCTTATTGAAGATCGCCATGAGCCGGTCCCTTTTTGATGACTGAGGATGCGTCGATCGCGACGCCGTGACGTCGCATCTCGAAATGCAGATGCGGCTCGAGAGTACCAGGTGCATCTCCGGAGAGTGCGATCACGGCGCCGGCGGCGACGTGCTGTCCTTTGGAGACGCGCACTTCACTCGCACCACCGTACAGCGTTTCGTAACCGGAACGGTGCGAGATGCGAATCAGCTTTCCGAGTGTCGAGTCGTCTGCTACTTCGACGACCAATCCGGCACCTGCGGCACGGACGGGCGTACCCGCTGGGACTCCGATCTCGAGCGCCGGAGTGCTCGACGCGAGGAGCGTTCCCGCCATGGGAAGCGGCCACTGATCGGGGAGGATCGATGAGTCCGCGGGAGCGGCGCGTGTGGGGGCGACCGCGGTCACCGTGGCCGTCTTGCCTTTCGAAAGCGTATCGTTGGCCGATGCTACGGCCGCGGTAGCCGGCATCGATGAGCTTCCCATCATGTGCTGCACCTGCTGAAACCGTGCGGCGAGCTCGTTGAGCGAGTGCTGCAGCGTGTCGAGGCGGGAAACGTCGTGCTGCAGTTGATTGACGCGCCGTGTGAGATATGGAACACGCGCCGCCTGCGCTGCGAGAAAGAACCAGCTCACTGCGCCGAATGCGATGAGTGATCCGAGAACGATCGCACCGATGCGAAAGAGTCGCACCTGACGTTGCGTGAAGATGAGCGTGCGGTTCGCCAAGCCGCTCTCACGCTGCACGTGGATGATCATCGCGCCAGCGTGTGGCGTGTAGATGTTCCCGTACCCTCGCTCTCTGGTTCTATCCTTGTCCTCAGCCATCAT
>DATGDQ010000386.1:0-5775 GCA_035310785.1 Gemmatimonadaceae bacterium
CCACCCACGGCTGCGGCTTGATCGCCCCGAAGCACAGGATCGCGGACTCGCCCGGGTTGATGATCGGCGTCCCGCTGTCGACCCCGAAGACGCCGACGTTGGTGATCGTGAAGGTGCCGCCGCTCATCTGCGCCGGCTGCGTCTTGCCCTCGCGGGCGGTCGCGGTCAGGTCGTTGAGCGCCTGGGCGAGCTCGAGCAGCGAGAGGCGCTCGGCGTCCTTGACGTTGGGTACGACGAGCCCGCGCGGCGTCGCGGCGGCGATGCCGAGGTTGACGTAGTGCTTGTAGACGACCGTGTCGCCTTCGATTTGCGCATTCACCGCGGGAAACGCCCTGAGCGCGAGCGCCGCCGCCTTCGCGAAGAACGGCATGTACGTGAGCTTGACCCCGTGCTCCTTCTCGATGCGCTCGCGCAGCCTGTCACGCACTGCGGAGACGGCCGACATGTCGACCTCGTTGAATGTCGTGAGATGCGCCGTCGCATGCTGCGACTCGAGCAGATGCTCGGCGATGCGCCTGCGTCGCGTGGTCATGCGCTCGCGCGTCTCGCGACCGTTCTGCGATGGGGGCGCGGATGCGGGTGGAGCTGCGGGAACAGCGACGGGTGCAGCCGCCGGAGGGCGCGGCGCGGGAGTTGTCGTCGCCGACCGCGCCGGCGCTGTTGCGGGAGCCGATGCACGGGTCGCGGCATCTGCGGCGCTCGCGGCGGCGAGCATGTCGCCCTTCGTCACGCGACCCCCGGGTGCGCTTCCCGGCACCTGCGCGGGATCGATGCCTTGCTCCGCGGCGATTCTGCGTACAGCAGGCGACGTCTTGGGTGGCGCCGTGGCGACCGCCGCAGCGGGCATGGCGGGTGAGGGCGGAGGAGCCGCTGTGGGAGCCTGCGCTGGCGGGGGCGAGGCCGGTGCACTGGCGGCGACCGGTGCGCCTGCACCCGAGCTCGCGCTCTCATCGATCTCCCCTATCTCTTCGCCCACCTGAACGACGTCGCCTTCCCGCTTCGCCTGTCTCGTCAGCACGCCCGCCTTGAACGCCGGTACCTCGACCGTGATCTTGTCGGTCTCCAGCTCCACCAGCGATTCGTTCTGGGCGACGACATCGCCTTCCTTCTTCAACCACCGCGCGATCGTCGCTTCCACGATCGACTCGCCAAGCGGTGGTACCTTGATCGAGATCATTCCGCCGTCATCAGAGTGTCGAAGGCGCAGGACGCAGCGCGAGCACAACGCGTTGCTCGCCGCGTCGCTGCCTCTTACCATTCGCTTCTCAATATAACGGAGCCACCAAGGCGTGCGAGCGCTCACGGTCTCCGCCCACGGCGGGTTGGAGCAGCTGCAAGTCGTCACCGATCTTCCTGTTCCACCGCTCGGCGCATCCACCGACGTGCGTGTGCGCATCCACGCCGTTGCGCTCAATCATCTCGACCTCTTCGTGCTGCGCGGACTTCCTGGGATGACCGTCGGTCCGCGCTGGATCGTCTGCGCCGACGGGGCCGGCACGGTCGACGACGTCGGCGGCGACGTGCACGGGCTCGCGCGTGGCGATCGCGTGTTCATCAACCCGGGGATCAGTGACCGCACCTGCGAGTTCTGTCGCGCGGGCGAGCAATCGCTCTGCGTGCACTTTCGGCTGCTCGGAGAGCATCTCCCGGGAACTGCGGCGGAGTACGTCGTCGTGCCCGCGGCCAATCTTCGACTCGTACCGACCGGTGTGTCCTGGGAATCCGCGGCGGCATTCCCGCTCGCGACGCTGACCGCCTGGCGCATGGTCGTCACGCGCGCGCGCGTACAGGCCGGCGAGACGGTGCTCATCTGGGGGATCGGCGGCGGCGTCGCGATCGCAGCCCTGCAGATCGCCAAGCGAATCGGAGCCCGGGTCTGGGCGATCTCTTCGAGCGACGCGAAGCTCGCGCGCGCGCTCTCTCTCGGCGCCGACGAGACCTTCAACCATCGCACCACTGACATCGTGAGCGCGATCCGCGAGCGAACGGGGAAGCGCGGCGTGAACGTCGTGATCGATGACGTCGGCGAAGCAACCTGGG
Organism: Gemmatimonadaceae bacterium; assembly: GCA_035310785.1. Classification (GTDB taxonomy): domain Bacteria; phylum Gemmatimonadota; class Gemmatimonadetes; order Gemmatimonadales; family Gemmatimonadaceae; genus FEN-1250. Next base: position 2,041 of record DATGDQ010000386.1, read on the forward strand.
AACGCTCGTTGCGCGTGCTCGGCCGCGGCGGCCGACTCGTCACCTGCGGTGCGACGTCCGGCCCGATGGTGCAGACGGATGTGCGCAAGCTGTTCTGGCATCAGTGGACGATCATGGGATCCACCATGGGAAACGATCGCGAGCTCGATGCGATCGTGGCCGCGCTGGCCGAGGGAGCGTTCGTGCCGCCCGTCGATGCCGTCTATCCCCTCGAGCGAGCGCGCGAGGCGTACGAGCGACTTGCCACCGGTGAGCAATTCGGCAAGATCGTGTTGCGATTGCGTGATGACTGACACTGCGCAGTACACGCCGGAGGAGCAACAGCGCATTCGCGCCTCGCTCGTTGCGGGTGAAGCGCCCGCATGCCCGCGATGCGCCGTGACGCTCACCACGCGGCCCATCGGGGGTGGATCGTTCGGGCTTGGCTACGCGCGCCGGCGCGAGTGGCTCATCTGTCCTCACTGCAGGCGAAGCGCCATATTCGACGTCAAGCGCGGAACGAGAAATTGAACGAGCGGGCAGAAGAGCATCATCCTTAGCCGGCCTGTCGCCGGGAGCGCGTCGTGGAATTTCTGGACCGTCTGCAGGGCAGCTTCGATCAGCTCGCACTCTACATCCCCGCGCTGCTCGGCGCGCTGGTCATTCTCTTCGCCGGCTATCTGCTGGCGAAGCTCATCGAGCGCGGAATCGACCGGGGGCTGAACCGGATCGGCATCAACAAGTGGCTGAAGCGCGGCGGCGTGCTCGATGCCGTCGAGCGCACGGGCTGGCGGCGCACGCCTTCCCGGCTCGTCGGCAACATCGCGTTCTGGTTCGTGATGTTCGTCGTGATTCTCGTTGCTGCGCATGCGCTCGGGCTCTCCTCACTCACAAACGTGTTCTCGGAGCTGGTGAGCTACATCCCGAGCGTGATCGCCGCGCTCGTGATCATCCTCGTGGGCATCGTGCTCGGCGAGTTCGTCGATGGCTTGCTCATGGCCTCGGCAGGAGGAATTCCCGGCGGTCCCACGCTCGCACGGGTCGGGCGCGCGGGCGTCATCATTCTCGCGATCTTCATGGCCCTGCAGGAGCTCGGCATCGCGACCGAAATCGTGACGACGGCATTCGCGATCATTTTCGGCGCGCTCGCGCTCGCGTTCGCGCTGTCGTTCGGGCTCGGCAACCGCGAGCTCGCGGGCGAGATCACGCGCGAATGGTACGAGCGCCTGCGAGCGGAGCGGGAGACGATCGCATGGGAGAACCGGAAGCGCGCCGCACGCGAATCGCGGGAAGCCGATGAGATCGAGGATCGGGCCGAGGAGAGCGAATCGAGGCTCGACTAACGAAACCTCTAAGTTGTTGCGCCGCATATAATTAAACACCATTCCGCGGGTTGCTGACATCGCCTGCGAGATGTATATTTCGGTAGCTCGACACCGGACGTTTTTCCCTCCCGTAACCCCCGCATCATGACCGCTCCGAACAACCGGGAACGCATCGTCTCGCGCCTCATCGACGCAGAGGTGAAGGAGTCGTTCATCAATTACTCGATGAGCGTGATCGTCTCGCGCGCGCTCCCCGATGTGCGTGATGGACTCAAGCCCGTGCATCGCCGAGTGCTGTACGCGATGAACGAGCTCGGACTGGTTCCCGGACGGCCGTACAAGAAGGCGGCAACCGTCGTCGGCGATGTGCTGGGCAAGTATCACCCGCACGGTGACTCGAGCGTGTACGACGCGCTCGTGCGCATGGTGCAGGACTTCTCACTGCGCTATCCGCTCATCGACGGACAGGGGAATTTCGGATCGGTGGATGGCGACCCGGCAGCGGCGTATCGGTATACCGAAGCGAAGCTGATGCCGATCGCGATGGAGCTGCTGGCGGACATCGAGAAGGGAACCGTCGACTACGTCGCGAACTACGACGACCGGCTGCAGGAGCCGCGGGTGCTTCCGTCGGGCATTCCGAATCTCGTGGTCAACGGTTCGTCCGGCATCGCGGTGGGCATGGCAACGAACATCCCGCCGCACAATCTGCGCGAGGTCATCGCGGCGATCGTGCACCTCATCGCCAAGCCCGAGGCGACCACGGCGGAGATCCGGAAGCTCATCAAGGGCCCGGACTTTCCGACGGGCGGCTACATCTACGGGCGCGAAGGGATCTTCAATTATCAGGAGACCGGGCGCGGACGCATCGTCATGCGCGCGCGGGCGGTGATCGAGGAGAAGGAGTCGTCGAACAAGTCGCAGATCGTCGTCACCGAGATTCCGTATCAGGTGAACAAGGCGAATCTGGTGAAGCAGATCGCGGATCTCTACAAGGAAGGGAAGCTCGCCGGCATCAGCGACCTGCGCGACGAATCCGATCGCGACGGGATGCGCATCGTCATCGAGTTGAAGCGCGACGCGATTCCGCGCGTCGTGCTGAATCAGCTCTACAAGCACACGACGATGCAGTCCACGTTCGGCGTCATCAATCTCGCACTCGTGCCCGACGCGAACACCGGTCAGCTCGTGCCGAAGGTGATGCCGCTCAAGGAGCTGCTCGAGCACTACATCGCGCACCGGCACGAGGTCGTCGTTCGGCGTACGCAGTTCGATCTCGACAAGGCCCTCGATCGCGAGCACATCCTCGAGGGACTCAAGATCGCCGTCGACAACATCGATGCGGTGATCAAGCTCATTCGGGCGGCCGAGGATACGCCGCAGGCGAGCACGCAGCTGCAGGCGCGCTTCAAGCTCTCCGAGCGCCAGGCGGAGGCGATCCTCAACATGCGCCTCGCGAAGCTCACCGGCCTCGAGATCGAGAAGCTGGAGCAGGAGCTCAAGGAAGTGCGCGCCGAGATCAAGGAGCTGCGCTCGATTCTCGCATCGCGCGACAAGCGGATGAAGATCATGACCGAGGAGCTGCTGGAGCTGTCCGCGAAATACGGCGACGACCGGCGCACCGAGATCACGAGCGACGAAGGCGAGTTCACCATCGAGGATCTGATCGCCGAAGAAGACATGGTGGTGACCGTGTCGCATTCGGGGTACATCAAGCGCACGTCCGTTTCGACGTACAAGAAGCAGCGGCGGGGCGGACGCGGGCTCAACGGGCAGGGGCTCAAGGATGAGGATTTCGTCGAGCACCTGTTCATCGCGTCCACGCACGATTACATACTCTTCTTCACCGATGACGGTCGCTGCTTCTGGCTGAAGGTGCACGAGATCCCGCTCGCGGGGCGTGCCGCCAAGGGTAAGCCCGTCGTGAACCTGATCAACGTCACCGCGGACACGACCGTTCGCGCCATGGTTCCCGTGCGGGAGTTCAGCGACAAGCAGTATCTGATGTTCGCCACGCAGCTGGGAACCGTGAAGAAGTCCGCCTTGACGGAGTACAGCAACCCGCGCTCGACCGGCATCAAGGCGATCAAGATCGAGCGCGGCGATCAGTTGATCGATGTGCAGATCACCGAGGGCAACAACGACATCGTGCTCGCCACGAAGTACGGACTCTCGATCCGCTTCAGCGAGAAGGATGTGCGCGAGATGGGCCGCGACACGACCGGCGTGAAGGGCGTCGAGCTCTCGGCAGGGGACGAGGTGAAGGGCATGGTCGTGATCAAGCGCGACGCGACACTGCTCGTGGTGACCGCGAAGGGAATGGGCAAGTGCTCCCCCATCGAGGAGTACCGTGTGCAGCGGCGCGGCGGGAAGGGAATCCTGACGCTGAATCGCACCGAGAAGACGGGTGAGGTGGTCGCGCTCAAGGAAG
>DATGDQ010000387.1:0-4217 GCA_035310785.1 Gemmatimonadaceae bacterium
GTAGGCACGATCGAAGAGCTCGCGCCCCGTGGACTTGGGCGGCGCGGATGCAAAGTACGGTTCGGCGAGTGACTCGTGCACCACGCTCTCGATCGGAGTGCCGCGCAGTGCGAGCGCGCCGCCCACATCGTACGCGAGTCCGGACGCAAGCGTGCGCACCACTCCATCGACGATTGCCACGCCCGGGCCCGTGTCGAAGGCCATGACAGGTGCATCCACGCTACCCGGCGGCACCACGCTCACGTTGCCGATGCCGCCGATGTTCTGCAGTGCGCGCCACTCACTGTCGGCGGCGAAGAGCAGCCGATCCGCAATCGCCACGAGCGGGGCGCCCTGCCCTCCTGCCGCCACGTCGCGCACGCGGAAATCGGAGATGACATCGATGCCAGTGCGCTCGGCGATCACTGCGCTCTCCCCGATCTGCCACGTTGCGAGCGGCGCCTCGTGCCAGATGGTGTGACCATGCGATGCGATCGCGCGCACATCACTCGGCGCGAGTCCCGCCGCATCGATCACCGCGAGTGCGGCATCCGCCAGCCACGCGCCCAGCTCGAAATCGAGCCGCGCGAGCTTCGCGAGCGACGCGCCATCGAGCGCACGCAGCAGGCGATCGCGCTGCGCGCTCGCGTACGGCTGCTCGTGATATGCGAGCAGCGTCGCCTTCGGCGGGCCACCACGTGCCGCATCGAAGCGCACCGCGGCGGCGGAGACACCGTCCGCGGAGGTGCCGGACATCAGCCCTACCAGAACGACCCCGCCCGCGACCACATCACTCACTCGACGGGCGGCGGTGCGTGGGGGAGCACCCGGCGCACGACCCCACCCGCATCCCGCAGGGCACGCTCGGCCTCCTCCCGCGAGAAGCCGCGCTGCTGCATCACGATCGCCGTGCGCACGCTCCCGCCGGCACGATCGATCAGCCCGCGCGCCTCGGCGCGCTCCGCCCCGGTCACCTCCATGACGATGCGCTCGCCGCGATCCACGAGCTTCGCGCTCATGGCGCGCAGATCGACCATGAGATTGCCGAACGTCTTGCCGATGCGAATCATGGCTCCCGTCGAGATGGCGTTGAGCACCAGCTTCGTCGCGGTACCGGCCTTCATGCGCGTCGATCCCGTCACGGGCTCGGCACCCGTGATCGGAAGGATGGCCACGTCCACGAGATCGAGCACGGACTGCGCGGGTGGCGAGCACGCGAGAATTCCCGTGTGCGCGCCGAGCGCCGCTGCGCGCTCGAGCGCGCCGCGAACGTACGGTGTGGTGCCCGAGGCCGCGATGCCGAGCACGAAATCTCGCGGGCTCACCTGGTGTGCCGTCATGGCGTCGGCGCCGTCGGTCGCGACGTCTTCTGCGCCTTCCTGCGACTGCGTGAGGGCCGCAGCTCCGCCGGCGATGATTCCCTGCACCATCTCTGGGTCAGTGCCGAAGGTCGGCGGGCATTCGCTCGCGTCGAGCACCCCGAGGCGCCCCGAGGTGCCCGCACCGACGTAGAACAGGCGTCCTCCCGCACGGAAGGCCTGCTCCGCCAGCTCGATGGCGCGCGCGATCGCGTCTCGCTGCGTCGCCACAGCATCGAGTACGAAGCGGTCTTCGGCGTGCAGCAGATCGACTATCTCGCGGGGAGTGGCGAGATCGATGTCCGCGGTGCGAGGATTTCGTCGCTCGGTTACACGAGGATCGGAGTGCGACGCAGTCACGTACTCGAGAGAGTGAGGAGGTGACGCGGCGCGTCACGCGGGCTAACTTATGCCGCGTCGCGCGCCGGTAGCAAGAGATTTTCAAGGAGAGCTCGTGCATCATCGTCAGCCGGGAATCGGAAAGCGTGCAATCGGTGTGATGGCGATCACCGCCGGAGCTCTGTTGATCTCTTGTACGCCGGCAACGCGAAGGACGAACGCGCCGGCGCCCGGCACACTCCCCAACACGCCCGCATCGATCAAGTCTGCGAAGGCGGCGCAGGCGATCGCGGACACGGCGCGCGTTCCCTTGCCCGCGGCGTGGCCGTTCGTGGGCATCCACAATACGGCGGACGCACCGCACGCGATGGTGGCCAGCAACAGCACGCTGGCGAGCGATGCGGGGCTCGAGATGCTCCGCGAGGGCGGCAACGCCGTGGACGCGGCCGTTGCGATGGGCTTCGCGCTCGCAGTCACGTATCCCGAGGCCGGAAATCTCGGCGGGGGCGGATACATGCTCATACGCCTGAGCGATGGCCGTTCATTCAGCCTCGACTATCGGGAGATCGCGCCGTTGGCGTCCACGCGCGACATGTTCCTGGACGCCAAGGGGCGGGCGACCGACAAGAGCCAGGTGGGCCATCTCGCATCGGGGGTACCCGGAGCGGTGGCGGGTCTCACGGAGGCGCTCGCGCGCTACGGGACGATGCCGCTGGACAAGGTGATGGCGCCCGCGATCCGCCTGGCCGACAGCGGATTCACCGTGGAGCGCGCCCTCGAGGAATCGGTGCGCGCCAACGCCGATCGCATCACGCCGTTCGCGGGTGCCGCCGTGTTCCTGCCCAACGGGCATCCGATCGCCGTCGGCTCGAAGCTCAGGCAGCCGGCGCTGGCAAACACGCTTCGCGCCATCGCCAGCAACGGCGCGGCTGCGTTCTACACGGGACCGATCGCCGATGCGATCGCAGCGGAGATGAGGCGCGGTGGAGGGATCATCACGAAAGAAGATCTGGCGCGCTACGCTCCAATGTGGCATTCGCCGTTGAGCGGCACCTACCGCGGGTACACGCTCCTCACCATGCCTCCGTCCTCATCGGGAGGCATCACCGTGCTCGAGACGCTCAACATGCTCGAGCAGTTCCCGCCCACGCGAGCGGGGAGCATGCTGAGCTACCATCTGATGGCCGAGGCGCTGCGGCGTGCGTTCATGGACCGGAACACGAAGCTGGGCGATCCGGCGTTCGTGCGCGTTCCCGTCACGGAGCTCACCAGCAAGGACTACGCTCGCGAGCGCGCCGCATCGATCGACCCGGAGCGCGCCTCGAAGACCGGCGTCTTTGCCGGAACCAAGAGTGAGGGCACCAATACCACCCACTACTCGGTGGTGGACGAGCACGGGAACGCCGTCGCCACGACCACGACGCTCAATGATCTGTACGGATCGGGCGTGTACGTGCCGTCAGCGGGCTTCTTCCTGAACGACGAGATGGATGACTTCACGGTGCGGAGCGGACAGCCCAACATGTACGGGCTCGTGCAGGGCGAGCTCAATTCGATCGCGCCCGGCAAGCGGATGCTGAGCGCGATGTCGCCAACGATCGTGCTCGACCCGAAAGGGCAGCTGCTCATGGTCATCGGCTCGCGGGGCGGTCCGCGCATCATCACGAGCGTGGCTCAGGTGATCGTGAACGTGATCGATCATCACATGACCTATGCCGATGCGATGGCCGATCCGCGCATCCATCACCAGGCGTGGCCGGATGAGCTGCACTACGAGCCGAATGGCCTGAGCTTCGCCACCGTGGATTCACTGCGGATGATCGGCCACAGGATCGAGGTGGCGACATTCGCGCCGGACGGTTACGTGGGGCGGGTGATCATGGTAGGGCGAACCGACGCGGGATGGGAAGGCGTCGTGGATCCGCGCACGAGCGGGGGCGCCGAGGGATACTAGCGCGGGCGACACGCTCGCGACGGCCGAGGCCGCGCGAGCGTGCGCCGGAAGCGCTACTCGCTCTGAATCTGGGCGGGAGCGTTCAGGTGGATCTTGATGTTGCCACCAACAGGCACGCAGCCATCGTAGCCCGCGGTGCCCATCGCGACGGCGGTACCTGCTGCGGCACCCGTCGCGGCGCCGATGACGGTGCTCTTCGTGCTGTGTCCGATGATCGAGCCGATGATGCCGCCGACCACGGCGCCGCCGCCGACCTTGACGGCGTCCGACTTCGCGCTCGCGTTACGTACCTTGTCCACGTCGACGTGATCGATCGAGGCGTCGACGGGGAAGCTCTTGTCCCCCCACGTCAGGTTCGTGACGTTGAAGGTCATCTGAATCGGGTCGCCGGTCTTGGTGCTCTGCTTGAGCTGCGAAATCTGGATCACCGCCTTCGCGCCGGCCGGAATCGCGACGCCATTGCTCCCGGTCACGGCCTCGTTCACCGTGGCCGTGAACTTGTCTCCGACGTGATTCGTGTTCGTGCACACACGGTCCGTGGACGTGAGATTGATGGCCGTGCCACTCGCAATGGTACCGACCGCCGC
>DATGDQ010000388.1:0-3442 GCA_035310785.1 Gemmatimonadaceae bacterium
AACGGCGACGTGGGCCGCGGTGATGACCTCGAGCACGGATCGAGCGTGCGGGAGCAGCGCATTCCCGGCATCGGTGAGCACGAGCTCGTGCGAGCCTCGGCGCCGCAGGAAGAGCGAGGTTCCCATCGCACGCTCGAGCGACGAGAGTGCTTCCGATATCGTGGACTGCGCCATTCCCAGCGACTGCGCGGCCGCCGTGATGCTCCCCTGTTGCACGAGCGTGACGAAGGCTCTCAGCTGTCTCACTTCCACACTCGAGTCCATGGGCGAACGCTAGATGAATCCGCGTCCGCTGTAAACCCGACGTGGCGAGGTGGGAGTAGGCCGCGGTGATTGGGCGCAGCCATCTCCGCCCGGCTGCGCGGATCGTTAGTATCGGGGTATCGCCCGCGCGCGCTGGCTCGTCCCCATCCAGTGGATCGCCGACGCGTACCGCACCCTCGTTCATATGCTCGTGACCGCAGCACCCATGCAATGAACATTGCGCCTCCCGGCAAGCACGTCATTCGCACGGCGATGAAGGTCGTGCTGGTCGCCGCCGCCGTCTATGCACTCTGGCGGTGGGTCGACTGGACGCGCGTGCGTGCAGCGCTCCTCGCCATGTCGGCGGGAGGCGTCCTGCTCGCGATCGCGCTCGCGTCGGCCGACCGCGTGCTCATGGGATTCAAGTGGCGACAGCTCGTGCGCGCTGGAGAGGGCACCCTGCGCCTGCGCGACGCCGTGAGCATCTACTACCAGACATCGTTCGCCGATCACGTGCTTCCGAATCTGGTCACGTCCGAGGCGCTGCGCGTGTACCTGGGACGCGAGCGGGCCATTCCCGCGCCATTGCTTCTGGGATCGATGGCCATCGAACGCATGATGGGCGCGCTCGCGTCCCTCGCGCTCGCGGCCGCCGGACTGCTCGTGGTCGCAGCGCAGCTCGAGCCGCAGATGCGCGGAACCTTCATCGACATCATCGCAATCGCGGCGGTGATCGGCGGGTTAGGAATACTCGCAATATGGTGGACGCCGCTGCATCGGCTCGCTGGACGCGCCCTCCGCCGATGGATTCCGCCAAAGGTCTTCTCGCTGCTGGGAAAGTTGTCGCGGACTCTGGTGGCGTATCGCGCCCAGCCCACGGCACTCGCCGTGAATCTGCTCATGGCCGTCGCAGAAAACCTCCTCACGTTTCTCATCTTCTACGTGATCGGGCGAGCCATGGGCATACCTCTGCCACTGGTTCCCTTCTTCGCGGTGATCGCCGTGACGTCGATCGTGCGTCGCCTGGCCATGTATGTCGAGGGACGCGGACTCGGCGAAGGTTCCGCGATCGTGATGTTCACATTGCTCGGCGTACAGAAAGACGCGGCGGTGGCGCTCACGTTTGCGCACTACGCGGTGTGGCTCGTGGCTTCGCTGCCCGGTGCGTATCTCCTGTTGCGGAGCGGCGTCAGCGTTCGGGACGTCGTGCGCGGTTCAGCACCGTCGTAGCAGCGGCGATCGGCTTGCGCGCGAGGATCATGAATCGGCCACTGTCGTGGAGCGCGCGTTGCACGGCGGCGATCCCGAATCCCAGCCCGAGCAACAGAGGGTTTCGCGGCGATAGCAGCCGGCTCAACCTGGCGAACCCTTTGCGCTCGGACGCCCAGTATTGCAGGCTCACGATCCAGTGCGTGGGTACGAGGCTGAAGCGAACACGCGTGACCTCGAGACCTGCCGATCTCACGAAGGCGGTGAGCGTCTGCGGCGAGAAGAGCGTGAGATGCCTCGGAAAATCGTAGCCGTACCACAGTGAGCGGAAGAGCCGCGCATCCGAGCTGGCGACGTTGTCCGTTCGTAGGGAAAGGAGCCCGCCGGGACGCAGCAACGACGCCGCCTTGTCGAGGTCACCCTTTGGATCCGGCACGTGCTCGATGACGTTTCGCATGATCACGGCGTCGAACGTTCTTCCTGCGAGCGGCGCGTCTGCAAGCGTGCCGGTGTAGACATCCAGATTGTGCCGTGTGCGCGCAATCGTTGCGGCGTGATCGCTGAGCTCCACGCCGGTCACTCGAAGCCCCGCCTCTCGCATGGGAACCATGAGGTCCCCCGCCGCACACCCCACCTCCAGCACTTCGGCTCCGGCGGACAGCGAGCGCCGCAGGCCGGCCGCTTCCCGCTGCCTCAGCCAGCGCGTGAGCTTTCCGAAGAGTCCCCGCTGCGTATACGGTGAGTAGTCCGGCGGATAGTACGCCACCAACGCACTGGCCGTGGGCCGCGGGTTGAGATAGATCAAGCCGCACTCTCGACACCTGACCATACGAAACTCGCCTGGCAGGTGGTGCCTCCTGTCCCTCCCGTCGCTCACGACGACATCGAAGTTGTCGGCGTGACAGAAGTTGCATCGCACGTTCTCGCGATCGCCGGCAGTGGAGTCGGAAGCTGGCGGGGCGTCGGTCGGCGGCATGCGTCTATGATCGCAGCAAATTCGTTTTCGTCCAGTGTGTCCAACCGTACGTCGATGTACGTTGAGTCTTCATCCCGCACCGAGGAGCGCCCGTGATGTCGTTTTCAGCTATCGGAGCCCGCGTCATACTCGCTTCCGCGCTCCTCGCACCCGCGGGAGGCCTTCTCGCTGGCTCGAGCGCTTTACCCTCGGTGGCGCCCTCGCGCCGCGCCGGAACCAGTCCGCGTGATGGCGAAGCGGTCATTCGCGCGATGCACGACAAGTACGCGAAGACATGGTATCGAACACTCAGCTTCACTCAGAAGTCGACGATCCGCACGCCAGCCGACACGATGGTGGTGGAGACGTGGAAGGAGCGCGCGATGATGCCCGGCCGGCTGCGCATCGATATCGAGCGTGCGACGGGGAACCTGGCCGTGGTCTATGCCGGCGAGTCCGTGTTCGTGTGGCGGGGCGACAGCACGCTCAGGCGCGCCGCGAGTCGCAACATCCTTCTCATCATCGGATTCGACGTCTACGTACAACCCCCGGAGACGACGCTCGCAGTGCTGCGGGCGGAACATTTCCCGATGACGCCTCTGCGTGAGGATACCTGGCAGGGACGGCCGGTGTACATCATCGGCGCCGCAGCCGGCGACTTGCATTCGCACCAGCTCTGGATCGACAAGGAACGACTGCTGTTCGTGCGCGGCATCCAGCCCGACGATCGAGACTCGACGAAGACCCTGGATTTTCGCTTCGACGGTTATGCGCAGGTGCCAGGGGGATGGCTGTCTGAGCTCGTCAGCATATACGTCGACGGGAAGCCGGTGCAGCGCGAGGAATACAGCGATGTTCGGACGAACGATCCGATCGATGGGGGGATATTCACGCCACCGGCTGGGCGTTGAGGCGCAGCGGGGCATGAGTAGATGACGCAACCGCCGTCGCAGAGTGACTCGATCGAGACACCGGCCCGATATCGAAATGCGTTGCGCGATCTCGCGAACGTTCCGGTGCTTCAGCTCACGCGCG
>DATGDQ010000389.1:0-9810 GCA_035310785.1 Gemmatimonadaceae bacterium
GGGTCGCGTGCGCGAGGCGCTCGAGACGGCGGGCGTCGCCGTCGGCTCGAGCGAGCTGTCGCAGGCCAATCGGCGTGCGATCGAGGACCACCTGTTGATGGTGGGTGCATTCCTGCTCGCGATGGCGCAGCTGACGATCATCGTCGGCGCGCTCGCGCTCGGAGCCACGATGAGTCTCGCGGTGCAGGAGCGCACACGCGAGATCGGTGTGCTTCGCGCGATCGGCGCCACGCCGAGCGCGATCGTGAAAATGGTGCAGGCGGAGGGATTGCTGATGGCCATTCTGAGCTGGCTGCTGGCGATTCCGCTGTCGTTGCCCGTGAGTGTGCTTCTCGCGCGCGCCTTCGGACAGATCATGCTACCGGTGACGCCCACGCTGATCCCGCGCGGAAGCGCAGTCGGAGTGTGGCTGGCCGTCGTGGTCACGGCATCGCTCTTCGCGTGTGTGTGGCCAGCACTGCGTGCGACGCGCATTCCCACTGTCGCGGCGATCGCCTACGAATAGCGCGATACGTGTACCGGCGCGATATATTCGCCGATATGAAACTACGCCTGCAGTGTCGCGCTCTTTTCGCAGCGCTCATCGGTGCGTTGCCTTCGACGGCATGCACGCAGCAAGCGCCCGCAGCTCCGCTCCCGCTCACCAAGCTCGCGTCGGATGTCTACTTGATCGTCGCGCCTTCCGGAAACTTCGTGGCGCAGGCGGGGCCGAGCGGCATCGTCGTGGTCGGCGCGCAGTCGAGGGCATCGACTCCCGGAGTCGTGGCGACGCTGCGCACCGTGTCCGCCGCGCCGATCCGATACGTGATCTTCGCTCCGGGCGATTCGACGGGCGACGAAGGCGATGCCGGATGGAGTGAGCGCAATGCGACGATCGTGGCGCACGAGCGCATGAAGATGACGGCGCCCCACGTGAAGTCCGCTCTCGGCTTTTCGGAGGTGCTGCAGATCTATCTCGATGGCCAATCAGTGCATGCGGTGCATCAGCCGCCGGGACACAGTCGCGCAGACATCATCGCCCATTTCGAGAGCAAGCGCGTTCTGTATCTCGGGAATGCGTTCGTCGCGAAGGGATATCCGCGCATCGATGTGCCGGCCGGTGCGTCCATCGACAGTCTCATCAAGGAAATCGCGCCCTTTGCCGGATTCGACGGAGTGCAGATCGTGCCGGGTCGGGGGCCTGTGTCCACTGCCGCCGATGTCGAGGCGTATCGCACGATGCTCACCGGCGTGCGCGAGAAGGTTGCTGCACTGATCGCGCAAAAGAGAACGCTCGCCGAGGTGATCGCTGCGAAGCCGAGCGCGTCGTGGGACGCGACGTACGGGAGAGGAGGTGTATCGCCCGATCACTTCGTGGAGACCGTGTTCACCTCTCTCGCGCACTGACCACACGAAGCCCCTGCGCGCACGGGCCGCATCGCGGGCGATCTCTAGGAGATCGAGATTGCGATCGTCTCGGCCGGCGCGGGCTCCGGCGGTAGCAGCGCGGCCATGCGGTCCAGCGCCTGCTCCGCGAGCTCGCGATCGCCGGGCGCACCTTGAGCGGCGGCAACCTGCCGCTTGAGCGCGTCGAACATCTCGCGAGTGAATCCGTACGGGTAGTCGTGCAGAAGCACGATCGCCAAGGCCCGATACCGCTTGAGATGGCGAAGGCGTGTAATGAGCGACTCCACCTCATCCGCGGAGTGGTTGCGGCCTGCGCGCTCCAGTACCGCCCACTCCTGCTTGGTGAGCGCCGGAGGGAGCTCCTCGGTCACTTCAGCTCCCCGCCTCCGCGGCGGTTGGATCGACGCTCGGAGCGGCAGGTGCGGCCGCTGCACCCGCGGGGCGCTGACGCTGCCACGACGTCGTACGCGGTCGCGCACGTCCGGCCAGCAGCTCCTCGTGATACGCCAGAATACGGCTCTGCACGTTGGCTTTGGTGTCGGAGGGCTCGGCGCGGAAGGGCGCGTAGCGATTGCGGGTGTCGTTGGAAACGGTGAACCACCACCAATCCTGCGGATGCGCCACGGACTGCTTTTCGACGAAACAGCTGAAAGTGCGCCCGGCGTCTTCGAACTCGAATTCCTTCACACATGTCTCCTGAATACAGTCACGTAATCTAACGGGTTTTCCACCCTCGTGGGGATCGAGCGCGGAGTGATTTTCATCACGTCCGTGCTCTGGATGCAATCGAGGCGCGCACCTCGACCGCGAGCTCCTCGCGCAGCGCAGCGAGCTGTTTCGTGCGCGCGCCCCTGATTCCGCCGAGGATTGTTCGCGCAGTGGTAAAGGTCGTGAGCAGGACGCCCGCCGTTGCCGCGGCGCTCGCGACGATCGAGTGCGTTGCCGCCAGGACCTGCACGAACGCGAAAGCTCCGAGGCCGCTCGTCCCGCCCACGATGCCGCCGTACAGCCCGCCGGCCAGTGCGCCGAGTCGTTCCTCGACACGAATCTTCGTGTGCCCGCCGCGAGGGATCAGCGTGACGAACACGTTCCGCCCCTTCTTCGACTGCGCGCGCGATGTCCAGGTGAGCGTCTTGCCGAACGTTCCGACATTGCCGTCGTCTCCCATCGTGCGGCGAATGATGTCGACGATGATGTCGTAGTCGTCGGTGGAGATCTCGCCATCCACCTCGATTTCGTCGAAGAGCCTGAACGGTGCGGCGAACAGAGGGGTGAGCACCGGTCGGCGCTGAACCGCCGGCGCCGGCGCATCCGCCCGCGCGCGAGCGACGCGAGCGTCGACTCCGCGCGCGAGCCCGAGCTCCTCCGCCGCGCGATCGACGTGCTCGCTCGAGATTCCGGCCTCGATCGCGGACTCGCGTACGCGCGCCATCGGGATCCCGCTCGTCGCGCCGGCTGGCAGACGCGAGGCGGGGAGGGGAGTGACGGGCGGCGCAGGATGCGACGATGTTGCCGCCTGCAGATTCGCCGCACGTTCCCACACGGCATTCGCCTGCGTCTCGGACAGGAGGGGCGGGGTGAATACTCCGCTCCTGCCTTTGTCCCACGCGTCCTCGAGCGCGTGCGCCAGCGCGGCGCCCGTGGCGTACCGCGCGGCGGGGCTCTTCGCGAGACAGGCATCGACCACGCTCGCGAGCGGTGCGGGCACGTCTGCGGCGACCGAGAGCAGCGGCGGCGCATCCTTCGTCACGTGTGCGACGATGACTGCCGATGCGCTTTCGCTATCGAACGGCAGACGCCCGCTGAGCATCTGAAAGGCGACGACGCCAAGCGAATAGAGATCGCTCCGGCCGTCGAGCGTATCGCCCGACACCTGCTCCGGGCTCATGTAGTGGACGGAGCCCAGCACCTGTCCCGTCATCGTAAGCGGCGCCGCTTCCGCCACGCGCGCGATCCCGAAGTCCGTGACCATCGCGCGGCCGCTGCTCTGCTCGAGCAGAATGTTCTCCGGCTTGATGTCCCGATGAACGATGCCGCGCTCGTGCGCATATGAGAGCGCGAGTGCGACGTCTCGGACGATCGGCACCGCGTCGCGCGGATTCATTGGGCCTGCGCGACGGAGCCGGTCGGCGAGCGATTCGCCCGCGATGTAGCCCATCACGAAGAACACGCGCGCGTCGATCTCGTCCGCGCGGTGGATCGCGACGATGTTGGGATGCGAAAGCCGTGCGGCCGTGCGCGCCTCGCGCAGGAAGCGCTCGCGCACGTCGGCCGAACCCGCCAGGAGTGGCGGGAGCACCTTGATCGCAATCTGGCGATCGAGCTTCACATCGTGCGCGAGATAGACCACGCCCATCCCGCCGCGGCCAAGCTCGCGCTCGATGTCGTACTGGCCGGCAAGGGACGCGGCCAGGGGAGCGATGTCAGGGGAGAGTGCCGCCATGCCGCGCCGCGGGGGAATTTCGCACCCCAAATGGTAGGGCCGGCCTCACGCCGGGAGAAGGCTCCCCGTGCGCAGCTCGCGCGCCGTCAGGGCGCGCGAACGGACTACTTGACCGTTACCGTTCCCGACTCGACGGTCCGCCCGTGCACCGTGCAGAAGAACGAGAAGCTTCCGGTACGTGGAAAGCGAACGGCATACGTTCCCGTGACTTGAACGGGCGATGGGGCGATCGAGCCATCATCGAACGTAACCCCGTGCGTGTTATTCCCGGTCCAGACCCACGTTACGCTGCCGCCGGGCGCCACTGTGACCGTCGTGGGGTTGTAGCCGTTGTCGAAGATGATGACCGAGGCCGTATCGAGTGCGCCGGCGCTGTCAGGGCCGGCTCCGCCGCCCCCGCCCGTGCTCGTGGTCGTGCGCCCGCCGAACGGATCCAGGGACGATTCGTTGAAGCACCCGACCGCTCCGATCACCGCTAGCGCGAGAAATGCAAGAACGGTACGGCGCATCATACCTCCTCGTGGGACCGCCGCGAACGCGGAAAACGACAAAAAAAGGAGCCCTGCCGGCCTTGACCTACCCCCTCTTGGGAGGCTACTAAGTCGTTGTCTGAGAAAGGACGAACGGAACAGCGGTCGGAAACGTATATTGGGCGTGAATTGACGAAACTTTGGGCACCAGTTCGGTGTTAGGATAACTGCGATCCTTCCTAAATATTTTTCAAGCACTTCGCGCCTGGCGGCGTGCAGCTGAGCTCGCCAGGACAGGGAGAGTTCTTTGACTATGGCAACAGCACCCCGCACACGTTCTCGCCGCCGCGCGGCCACCCCGGCGGCGATCTCGGGTGCGCTTCGAGACGCTGATCTCATTGATTTGTATATCGCGGAAACCGGCCGGATGCCGGTGCTCGCGGCGGAAGACCAGAAGCAGCTCGCCCGCGTCATGCGCGACGAGAAGCGGAGTCGCGCCGATCGCGAAGCCGCGCGTGAGAAGTTGATCGAGGCAAATCTGCGCTTCGCGTTCTCGGTAGCGAAGAAGTACCAGAATCGCGGGCTCGATCTCGAGGATCTGATCAGCGAAGCGAACGCCGGCCTGGTTCGCGCGGCCGACAAGTACGATCCGAACGTGGGCGTGAACTTCATCAGCTACGCGGTATGGTGGATCCGCCAGGCGGTGTTCGCGGCCATCGCGACGCACGGCCGTGCGATCCGCTTGCCCCTGAACCGCACGGGCGACCTGACGCGCGTGACGCGTGCGCAGGCGGCGCTCCGCGACGCCCTGCGCCGCGAGCCCACGCCCGACGAGATCGGAAAGGTGGCGCAGCTCGCACCCGACGTCGTGCAGAGCCTGCTCGGAGTGGTCACGCCCGAGCGATCGCTGGACGAGCCGCTGGGTGGCGCGCGTGGTGAGCGTGATGGGCAGACGCTTGCGTCCGTCGTCGCGTCCGAAGCATCGGGAGAGGGCTACGATGCGCTCTCGAGCGCCGAAGACGAGTCGCGTCGCGCGGCGTTGTACCGTGCGCTCGAGCAGTTGCCGCCGCGTGATCGCCGAATCCTCGTGATGTACTATGGTCTCGAGGATGAGCCGATGACGCTGGATCAGATCTCGAAGCTCTTTGGGGTCACGCGCGAGCGTGTGCGTCAGCTTCGCGATCGTGCGTTGAAGTCGCTCCGCGCGCACGACGCGGCGGCGACCCTGCACGACGAGTGGGCCGCGTAAGCAGGCTCCCTCGTCTGGAATGCGCCCCCGAGAGCCAATGGCTTTCGGGGGCGCTTTCTTTTCTCGCATCGTCGTCGCCCTTTCTTCCGAGTGACAATTCGTCGGCGTTCGTGTCATTCGTGTCCACGCGGTCGACTCCTCTCCCCTCGCCGCGCACTTCTTGCCCGACACGCTCGCCCTTGTGACATTCCCGAATGTCGAAACGGGCGCAACGACCTCACGTACATAAGTTCGGCGGGGCCTCTTTGGCCGACGCGACCGCGGTGCGACGCGCGGTCGCGTTGATCGCGCAATATCGCGCCGAGCCGACGGTGGTGGTGCTCTCCGCAATGGCGGGCGTGACGGACTCGCTGCTCGACATCGCCAGGCGCGCAGCGGCCGGCGACGTTGCAGGTGGACTCCGCGAGTCCGCGCGGTTGCGCGCACGACACGTCGATGCCGCGCGCGCGGTGCTGCGCGGCGCGAGGCAGCGCAGCGAGGTCGTTCGTGCGATCGACCTGTCGTTTCTGGAGCTCGACACCCTGGTGCGCGGGCTCGACGCGGTCCGGGAGCTCACGCCCCGCACCACCGATCTCATCGTCGCGCGCGGCGAGCGACTCAGCGCGACGCTCGTCGCTGCCGCGCTGCGCGCGGAGCGAGTGAAGGGACGCTTCGTCGACGCGACCCGCGTCATCCACACCGACGACTCGTTCGGGAGCGCCACACCCGATCTGCCGGGTACCGATCGCTCGGCGCGAACCGTGATCCGCCCGCTGCTCGCGCGCCGTGAGATCGCCATCGTTCCGGGATTCCTGGGCGTGTCCCCGGATGGCGCCGTGACCACCCTCGGTCGCGGCGGCTCCGACCTGTCGGCGACACTTCTCGCGCGCGCGCTCGATGCACGCGCCGTGTCGCTGTGGAAGGATGTGCCGGGGTTGCTGACCAGCGACCCACGACTCGTGCCGCACACGAGCGTGATCGCGCAGCTCCACCCGCGTGAAGCGGCCGAGCTCGCGTACTACGGCGCGAAGGTGCTGCACCCGCGCGCGCTCATCCCGCTCACGCGACGCGCGATACCGCTCTACGTGCGTCCATTCGCGGATCCACAGTCCGCCGGTACCGAAGTGTCAGCGCGCCGTGTCGCGCGGCGGCTTCCCGTGAAGGCGCTCTCGATCTCCGCCGATCTTGCGATGATCACCGTGGCGGGAAACGGGATGCTCGGTGTGCCGGGCATCGCCGCGCGTACGTTCGGCACGCTGCAACGCGAGGGCATCTCGGTGTCGCTCATCTCGCAGGCATCCTCGGAGCACTCCATCTGCTTCAGCGTGCCCGCGGCAGCGGCCGCCCTTGCGCGCAAGGGATTGTCGCACGAGTTCCGACACGAGATCGCCAACCGCGAGATCGACAGCGTCACCTCGCGCGACGACGTGGCCACGATCGCCATCGTGGGGCTCGGCATCGGCGACATTCCCGGCACGGCCTCGCGCGTGTTCGATGCACTGTCGAGCGGCGGGATCAACGTTCTCGCGATCGCGCAGGGCTCGTCGGAGCTCAATCTCTCCGTCGTGGTCGACGCCAAGAACGGGGTGACCGCGCTGCGTCGCATTCACACGGCATTTCAGCTCGATCGTGTGGGCGGAGGCGGTCTCGTATCGGGTACGCACGCGGACGTCGTGCTGCTCGGCTACGGCGCGATCGGGCAGCGAGTGGCAGCGCTCGTCGCGCGCAATGCCCGCAGGAAGGGCGCGCCGCGCGTGGTCGGGATCATCGATCGAAGTGGTTATCTGTTCGATGCGGAAGGTCTGTCCGGAGCGCGCCTCGCGCGCGCCACCACCGCGAAGCGGGCACGTCGCGGGATCGCGTCGCTGCCCGGCGCGCACGCGTCGGCAGCGCACGACTCGCTCGCGCACATCGCGCGACACGCGCTGTCGCATCCGGTGTGCGTCGACGTGACCGCGGACGACACCACAGCCATCCTCATGGAGGCCGTGCGCGCAGGAATGGATCTCGTCATGGCGAACAAGCGCCCGCTCAGCGGCCCGCGCGCGCGTGTGCGCGAGCTGCGCGCACTGGCCGAGGAGCGCGGCGCGCGCATTCGAGCAGAGACTACCGTGGGTGCGGCGCTGCCGATTCTCGACACGTACGCGAAGCTCGTCGAGTCGGGAGATCGCGTGCGGCGCATCGATGCATGCCCGTCCGGAACGCTGGGCTTTCTCTTCGATGAGCTCGGACGCGGAACGAAGTTCTCGGCCGCGCTGCGCGACGCGATGGCCCGTGGCTACACGGAACCCGATCCGCGCGATGATCTCACTGGGATGGATGTCGCGCGCAAGGGTCTCATACTCGGCCGCATGATGGGCTTTCCGGGCGAGTTGGGAGACGTGGCGGTGGAGTCGCTCGTGACGCCGCAGGCCGCGCGCATGCCGCTCGCGAAGTTCCTCGCGAGCCTCGAGACATGGGACGATGGGTGGTCGGATCGTGTCGCGCGCGCGACCGCACGCGGCGGCGTGTTGCGCTACCAGGTGAGCGCGAGCGCGCGCAAGGTGACCGTCGGACTGGTGGTCGCCGATGCCTCGAGTCCCATGGCATCGCTGCGCGGCACCGACAACCAGTTCGTGTTCGTGAGCGATCGCTATCGATCGAATCCGATGGTGATCTCCGGGCCCGGGGCAGGCCCAGACGTGACCGCGAGCGGAGTGCTCAACGACCTGCTGCAGCTCGCGCGACGACGCTAGCTCTTCGCGCGGAGATACTGCACGGGCCACGCGATCTCGGCGCCGAGCTCCTTCGCGGCGTGCAAGGGGAAGTACGGATCGCGCAGCTCCTCCCGCGCGAGCAGCACGATGTCGGCCTGCCCGGTGCGCACGATCTCATCCGCCTGCATCGCCCCCGTGATCAGCCCGACCGCCCCGGTCGGCACTCCGGAATGCTTGCGAACGCGTTCCGCGAGCGGCACCTGATAGCCCGGCCCGATCGGAATGCGCACCTTCGGAACGTTGCCGCCGGATGAGCAGTCGATGAGGTCAACGCCGAGCGGAGCCACCATGCGCGCGAGCTCCACGGACTGCTCGATGTCCCATCCGCCCTCGGTCCACTCGGTAGCGGAGATGCGCAGGAACAGCGGAAGCCTCTCGGGCCAGACGTTGCGCACGCTCTCCACGATCTGGCGCAGGAACCGGGTGCGGTTCTCGAAGCTGCCGCCATACTCGTCGCTGCGTGCGTTGCTGAGCGGCGACAGAAACTCGTTCACGAGGTAGCCGTGCGCGCCGTGCAGCTCGATGACCTCGAAGCCCGCTTCGAGCGCGCGCCGTGCGCCATCCGCGAACGCGCCGACGACGCAGCGTATGCCATCGGCATCGAGCGCAGCGGGCGTATCGTATCCGGCAGCGAAAGCGATGGCGCTCGGCGCGAAGATCGGGCTCCAGCCTCCTTCCGCCACGCTCAGTGGAGTGCCTCCCTTCCACGGCACGTCGGTGCTCGCCTTTCTCCCGGCGTGCGCGAGCTGAATGCCCGGCACTGAGCCGTGGGTGCGCAGAAACGTCGAGATGCGGGCAAGGGGGTCGATGTGCGCGTCCTTCCAGAGGCCCAGGTCGCCGGGCGAGATGCGGCCCTCCGGAACCACAGCGGCTGCTTCGGTAAAGACCAGTGCGGCCCCGCCAATCGCCCGCGATCCCAGGTGCACGAGGTGCCAGTCGCTCGCGAGCCCGTCGATGCTCGAGTACTGACACATCGGGGAGACGGCGATTCGATTCTTGAGAGTGATGCCGCGGAGCGTCAGCGGGGAGAAGAGCGAGTGGGCCATTCCTGAAAACGGCCGGCGCGCGCTCCACGTTCCACGCTGCGGCTAGGCGCCGGTACGCCGAAGGCCCAGGCTCAGGTGCGTGAACTCGACATCGGGGCTGAAGTCGAGCGAGTGATACAGCCGCAGCGCGGGCTCGTTGGTGTTCTGCGTCGACAGATGGATGCGAACCGCACCGACTCGCTCGGCGTGCCGCACGGTTTCATCGATCAGCGATCGTGCGACGGTGGAGCGTCGCCATGAGGGGAGCACGAAGAGATCGTTGAGCACGACGATGGGGCCCATCGAGACGGAGGAGAACGACGGATAGAGCTGGGCGAATCCAACGACGTCGGCGCCCGGGAATGGGCGAGGCGTCAGCGCTCTCGCGAACAGAACGACGGATTCGCCGCGCGCCAAGCGCTGGCCAAGATATTCGCGCGCACCGGCGAGATCGGGCACACAGCCGTAGAACTGGCGATAGGCGTCGAAGAGCGGGGCGACG
>DATGDQ010000390.1:0-1969 GCA_035310785.1 Gemmatimonadaceae bacterium
GATGTACGTCGAGTCGGGGATCTATCCCGAGGATCCGTTCCGTGTGCTCGATGTCGCCGGCGTCGGCAAGCTGGTGAAGTTCGCAGTGACCGAGGGTCGCAAGGTTCGCCCCAACATGAAGACGGGCATCTGCGGCGAGCACGGGGGCGAACCGAAGTCGATCGCGTTCTGCCAGACCGCGGGACTGAACTACGTGTCGTGCTCGCCCTATCGCGTGCCGATTGCGCGACTGGCGGCGGCGCAGGCCTCGCTGAGCCTAGCCAAGTGACATCGTAGCCTTCGGCGATTCGATCGCCGCAGGCGCGCTCACGTCGTAGAGGTAGTACATCGCGCCCGGCCGCTCCTTGCGGAGCAGCGGGAGCGAAACGTTGAACACCGGTACGCCGCCCAGGGTATGGCCGCGCAGGGTGCCCGAGTGAGCGTGCCCGTGGAATGCGGCCGCGGCGGCGTAGCGATCGAGCGGCTCCGCGAGCCTGTCGGTGCCGAGATAGGTGTGAATGGCCTCGGGTTCTCCGGCGACCGTCGCCGCGATTGGGGCGTAGTGCAGGATCGCGACGCGAATCGGTGTCGAAAGCCGCCGCAGCGCGAGCTCCAGCGAGTGCACCTCGTTGAGGGTCGCCTTCACGAACGCCTTCGTCTCAGGCTCGCCGAACGGTGTGAGCGTTCCGCGCCCGAATCCGCCCATGAACCCCTTCACACCAGCGAAACCGACCACCGGGTTGAGCTCGAACGTGTCGCCGCAGAGCAAGTGCACGCCGCGGCCGCGCAGGGTGCGGCTTCCCTCCTCCACATCGCCTGTTTCGTAGTCGTGATTGCCCAGCACCGCGACGATCGGCACGGTGACATCGGCGAGCTCGCCCACCACGACCTTGTACTCCGCGAGCGCGCCCCATCGAGTGAGATCGCCGGTGAGCACCAGCACATCCGCCTCGTCGTTGACGCGTGCGAAGAGCTCGCGATAGAGTCCCACGTCGCTCTGGCCACAATGAAAATCACCGACCGCGGCGATCCGCGTCGTGCCCGGCTTCCGCGGCTGCGACACACGTCGTTCGTGGCCGTTCGAGATCGCGCCTGCTGTCGATCGCTCCGTCATCCCAGGAACGCCTCCACCTGTGGGCTTCGCTCATCCCAGACTTCGCTCATCGCGATCTCGCGCACGATCGGCTGCTCGAGCGCGCGATCCACGGTCACCTTGCGAAGATCCTCCATTTCCCACTCGTGCACATCGATCGTGAAGCTGAAGCGTGAAATGAGCGGTCCACGCGTGATGCGCTCCCCACTGCGCTCGCGATCGAGATCGTCGCGCGCGCGCGCGAGCAGCTCTTCGCGCACCCAGCGCGGAACGCCATCGCGATGCTCCGGATACACGTAATCGAACATCTGCACCTGCGCCAGCAGCAGCGGCCAGTTCTCGGCTGTCTTCGCCACGAGCCGCTTCCAATCCATTGCGCGTCCCACGCACACCATGAGATGGACGATGTCCGCCATGTCGTGCCGATGCCGCTCGTTGATGAAAAGCCGGTGCCACAGCAGCTCCTCTGCGGGCGCCACGCGTACGGGCGTAGCCGCTAGGATCGCCGGCCGGCTGTGTCGGTACCAGTCGCCATCGATCATCGCGAGCCCGTTTCCCATGCCGAAGATGATGTCGATGAACAGCTCGCCACCCACGGCCTTGGCGAGCCAATGCGGCTGCTCGAGGCGCGCCCGCATGCCGATGCCCTTAAGTGCGCGCATGGCGCTCAGGAGATGCGTGGGCTCGACGAAGATGTCGAGATCCTTCGTCTCGCGGTAAATACCCGTGTGCTCGTAGATCGCGTACGCGCCCGCGACGACGTACGCGATCCCCGCCGCGTTCAGCGCGGTGAGCGCGTTTTTGTACAGCACGCGCTCCGCCTCGGGAACCCAGAAGTCTCCGTGCGTGACGGAGCGCTCCTCCTCCCGCGAGAGCGTGCCGAGCTTTCGTGCGTGT